>NZ_JAGKSE010000039.1:0-12028 GCF_017939685.1 Acidovorax sp. JG5 | reverse complement strand
TCGCCATCGGCGGTCAACATGGGTTTGCCGTGCGCTTACGATGCGCAGTTCTGCGGGTCCAAAAAGCTTTCCTGCAACGAGTCCACTGATCATGGGATTTCCTGTATGGGGCAATGGAACAGAGCCAGCCTCGGTGGCCTTGAACGCGCATAGCAAAAAAGCCCAGAACCTTTCGGCTCTGGGCTTTTGCTATCAATGGTCGGCGTGGCGGGATTCGAACTCGCGACCCCTTGCACCCCATGCAAGTGCGCTACCAGGCTGCGCTACACGCCGACAAGACTTAAATTATATACAGAAAAATCTTCAGTTCAGGGAAAGCAGGGCACGAATCTCAAATAATTCCTGCCGCACCGCATTGCTGTCGAGTAAGTCGCCAGCGCCATGGATGCTGGCTCCCTGCGTGCTAGCGCCGCCCTCGAGCACGGACACCGACTCCGGCATCAGCATCTCCTCAAGCGCCTCATCGTGTGCCGCAGGCACTGAATCCTGCAAGCGGTTGCGGGCACCGCTGATGGTGAAGCCCTGGTCATACAAAAGATCGCGGATGCGACGGATCATCAGCACCTCATGGTGCTGGTAATACCGGCGATTACCACGCCGCTTCATAGGCCGCAACTGGGTGAATTCCTGCTCCCAGTAGCGCAGAACATGGGGCTTGACACCACACAAGTCCGCCACTTCACCAATCGTGAAATACCGCTTGGCGGGAATAGAAGGAAGCTGGGTACCCATGGGCGCTGGTTCAGGCGGAAAGCTGGCTAGCGTACTGCAGACGGCCCGCGGGCGCCAGACTGAAACAACAATTCAGCCACCTACTGGGCCAACATTCACGCACCAGCAGAACCAGCGGACTGGATCTGCTCCTTGAGCTTGCTGCTGGCATGAAAAGTTACCACCCTGCGCGCCTGGATGGGAATGGCCTCCCCCGTGCGCGGGTTGCGGCCCGGTCGCGGCGCCTTGGTGCGGATCTGGAAATTTCCAAAACCCGAAAGCTTGACGTCCTTGCCGTCCACCAGGCGTTGCGCAATGAGATCGAAGAAAGCGTCGATCATGTCCTTGGACTCGCGCTTGTTCAACCCGATCTGATCGAACAGGAGATCGGCCAGTTGCGCCTTGGTCAGCGCAGGGGTTTCGATACTTTCTACCGCAAATTCAATCACGTAGGCGCTCCCGGTTCTACATCAAACACGCAACCGTCCACCAGTGCGGGCGACCAATTGGGCCACAACAGCCTGCACTGCGGTGTCGATCTCGGCTTCCGTCAAGGTTGCCTCGGCACGCCCCAGCGTCAGGCGCACCGCCAGACTCTTCTCACCAGCGGCCAGACCGCCGGCAGGCGCTGCTTCGCCAGCGCGCAAGGGCTTGGGTCGGTACACGTCAAACAGCACGGCGGAACGCAGCATGGTGCCGGGCACGGCCGCCGTGATGGCATCCATCACCTCGGCATGCGTCACGCGCTCGGCCACCACCACGGCCAGATCGCGCTCGACCGCCTGGTGCTTGGCGACCGGCTGGAACTGGGGCACCACGCGCTGCAGCACCGCGTCAAGCTCCAGCTCGAACATCACCGGCGCCTGGGGCAGATCCCACGACTGGCGCCACTGCGGATGCAGCTCGCCCACAAAACCGATGGCGCGGCCGTCCACCAGCACGCGTGCGCAGCGGCCGGGGTGCATCGCGGGGTGGGTGCCAGGCTCGAACGTGGCGCGCAAGGGCGCCAGCAGCGCTTGCACATCGCCCTTCACGTCGAAAAAATCAATGGCCTGCTCCTTGCGGCCCCATTGCAGCATGTCGTTGGGGCCGTAGGCCAGACCGGCAACACGCATAGGCTGGAGGAAACCTTCCACCGTGGTGTCGGTGTTGCGCACGCTGGCGTCGCGCAGGAACACGCGGCCCAGTTCGAACACGCGCACGCGCTGGGCCTTGCGGTCCAGGTTGAACTTCAAAACTTGTAGCAGAGAACCCAATAGCGTAGAGCGCATGACGCTCATCTGGCTTGCAATGGGGTTGAGCAGCTTGATGGGCTGCACATTGGCTGCCAGCTCATGTTCCCAGCGCTCTTCCACAAAGCTGAAGTTGATCGTCTCCTGGTAGCCCAGGCCCGCCAGCGAGCGGCGCACGGCAAACGGGCTGCGCGTGGCCTCGGGAGCCAGCTTGGGCGTGATGGGCGCCAGCGGCGGCGTGGTGGGCAGGTTGTTATAGCCCACCATGCGCGCAACTTCTTCGATCAGGTCTTCCTCGATGGTGATATCGAAACGGTATGCGGGGGGCGTGACCGTGAGTGTGCCCTCGCCCTGCACCACGGGCAGTCCCAGGCGCTGCAACGCATCGGCACACTGGGCTGGCGTCAGCGGCATGCCGATAACCTTAGCGGCACGCGCCACACGCAGCGTGACGGGCTGCGGCACAGGCAGGTTCATCGCCTGGTCATCCATGGGGCCGCACACCGTCTCGGGCGTACCGCAGATATCGATGACGAGTTGGGTGATGCGCTCGATGTGCTCCACAGTCAGGCTCGGGTCCACGCCGCGCTCGAAGCGGTGACCGGCATCGGTCGAGAAGTTGAAGCGGCGCGAGCGGCCTGCCACTGCCTTGGGCCACCAGAACGCGGCCTCGATGTAGATGTGCTTCGTGTCGTCGGACACCGCGGTCGCGTCACCACCCATGATGCCGGCCAGCGATTCAACCTGGTTGTCGTCGGCGATCACACCCACCTTGTCGTCCACGGTGATCGTGTTGCCATTGAGCAGCTTGAGCTGCTCACCCGGCTTGCCCCAGCGCACATGCAAGCCGCCGTGGATCTTGTCCAGGTCAAAAATGTGCGACGGGCGGCCCAATTCGAACATCACATAGTTCGAGATGTCCACCAGCGGCGACACGCCACGCTGGCCGCAGCGGGCCAGGCGGTCCAGCATCCATGGCGGCGTGGCAGCGCGTGTGTTCACGTTGCGCACGATGCGGCCGGAGAAGCGGCCACACAGGTCGGGCGCGCTCACCTTCACGGGCAGTTTGTCGGCCAACTTGGCGGCCACTGCGGGGAACGACGGCTGCTGCAGCGGCACGCCTGTGAGGGCGGACACTTCGCGCGCGATGCCATACACGCTCAGGCAATGCGCCAGATTGGGCGTCAGCTTCAGGGTGAACAGCGTGTCATCCAGGTTCAGATGCACACGAATGTCCTGGCCCACGGGCGCGGAGGTATCCAGCTCCAGCAGGCCGCCATGGTCTTCCGACAGCTTGAGCTCACGGGCAGAACACAGCATGCCCTGGCTCTCCACGCCGCGCAGCTTGCCCACCTTGATCAGGAAAGGCTTGCCGTCATCGCCAGGCGGCAGCTCGGCGCCCACCAACGCGCAAGGCACCTTGATGCCCACGCGGGCATTGGGTGCGCCACAGACGATGTTGAGCAGGGCGCCCTGCCCCACGTCCACTTGGCACACACGCAGACGGTCGGCGTCGGGGTGCTGCACGGCCTCCTTGATTTCGCCCACCACGATCTTGGTGAACGGCGGCGCCACGGGGCGCAGCTCTTCGACTTCCAGGCCCGCCATGGTGAGGGTGTCGGCCAGTTCTTGGGTGGTCAGCGGTGGGTTGCAGAATTCGCGCAACCAGGACTCGGGGAATTGCATAGTGGAGAGATTCTTTGGCGTTTGCTATAAAAAAAGCAGCTACTTGCGCTTGTCAAATATTGGTTTCAGGCTTAAATCATTCTGAAACCCAATGAAATAAAGCGCGAGCAGCTCACTTTTTTGCATTATTGGAACTGCGACAGAAAGCGGATATCGCCGTCGAAGAACAGGCGCAGGTCGTTCACGCCATAGCGCAGCATGGTCAGCCGGTCAGGCCCCATGCCGAAGGCAAAGCCGATGTACTTCTCGGGGTCGAGCCCCATGTTGCGCACCACGTTGGGGTGCACCTGGCCCGAGCCAGCCACTTCGAGCCAGCGGCCAGCCAATGGGCCCGCCTGGAACTGGATGTCGATCTCGGCGCTAGGCTCGGTGAACGGAAAAAAGCTGGGGCGAAAGCGCAACACGAGATCGTCGCTTTCAAAGAACGTGCGGCAGAAATCCGTGAAGATGACCTTCAGGTCTTTGAAGCTCACGTTCTCGCCAATCCACAGGCCTTCGCACTGGTGGAACATGGGCGAGTGCGTGGCATCGCTGTCCACGCGGTAGGTGCGGCCCGGCACGATGACGCGAATCTCGGGCATGGGCTGGCCGGCATCCAACAGTGCACGGTGGGTCTTGACGTGCTGGACCGCGTGGCGCACCTGCACCGGGCTGGTGTGGGTGCGCAGCAGGTTGGGGGCGCCGGGGGTGCCGCCCTCGACATAGAAGGTGTCGTGCATGGAACGCGCGGGATGGTCTTCCGGCGTGTTCAGTGCGGTGAAGTTAAACCAGTCGGTTTCGATCTCGGGGCCTTCGGCCACGTCGAAACCCATGGAGCCGAAGATACCCTGGATGCGTTCGAGCGTGAGCGATACCGGGTGCAGACCACCCTGCCCGCGCTGGCGGCCTGGCAGGCTCACGTCCAGCGCTTCGGCCTTGAGCTGCACCTGCAGTTCGGCGTCGGCCAATGCCTGGCGGCGCGCAGTGAGAGCTGCCTCGATGGCCTGCTTGGCCACATTGATGGCCGCACCGCGAGACTTTTTCTCCTCGACGGACAGCTGCGCCATGCCCTTCATGAGCTCGGTCACGCGGCCCGACTTGCCCAGAAACTGCGCCTTGGCGTTTTCCAGATCAGCAGGGGTGGCGCTTTGGGCAAACAGTTGCGTCGCGCTCTCGACCAGGGAATCCAACTCGTTCATATCGACTCTTGAAAATGAACAAGGGCTAGTGCCTTTTCAAGCCCTAGCCCTTGCTGTTATTGCGCAAGCAGCTATCAAAACGATAGCCACTCATCGTGAACTCAAGCAGCCAGCTTGGCCTTGACTTGTTCCACGATGCTGCCAAAGGCAGCCTTGTCGTGCACGGCGAGGTCGGCCAGCATCTTGCGGTCGATCTCGATGGATGCCTTCTTCAGGCCGTTGGCGAACTGGCTGTAGGTCAGGCCCAGTTCACGGGCAGCGGCGTTGATACGGGCGATCCACAACTGGCGGAACACGCGCTTCTTGGTGCGGCGGTCACGGTAGGCATATTGCCCAGCCTTCATTACCGCCTGTTTGGCGATACGGAAGACGTTACCGCGGCGACCACGGAAACCCTTTGCAAGGGCGAGAACTTTCTTGTGACGGGCACGGGCCGTTACACCACGTTTGACGCGAGGCATGTATGTACTCCTTGTTCGTCAGTTATTAAAGGCCAGCGCTGGGCAGCATTTGTGCGATCGAGCCCATATTGGTCTCATGCACATTCACTGCACCACGCAGATGGCGCTTGTTCTTGGTGGTCTTCTTGGTCAAGATGTGACGCTTGAAGGCTTGACCGCGCTTGACGGTGCCACCGGGACGAACGCGGAAACGTTTTTTCGCGCTGCTCTTGGTCTTCATTTTGGGCATGTGAATGCTCCTTTTCGTTGTGCTCGTGAGGCGTTTGCAAACCGATCTGCAAACTTGTTGGCCCCGAGCCACTTTTATCGAAAGGCTTTCGCCTTTCGCTCGACGATGCCAAAGCACCACCGACTCGAACACTGCACTCTTGCGAACGCAGTGTTCAAATTCTCAAAACCACCTCAGGCCGAAGTGCCGGAAACTGAAGCAGTTTCTGCCACCGGCTTGGCTGTAGGCTTCTTCTTGCCAGGGGCAATCATCATGATCATCTGGCGGCCTTCCAGCTTGGGAAACTGCTCAATGATGATGCTGTCAGCCAACTCATCACGAATCCGGTTCAGCAAAGCCAAACCGAGTTCTTGGTGCGTAATTTCACGGCCGCGAAACCGCAGCGTGATCTTGCACTTGTCTCCATCCGCCAAAAAACGGCGAATGTTGCGCATCTTGATGTTGTAGTCGCCATCGTCCGTACCCGGACGGAATTTGACTTCCTTGATCTCGATGACCGTCTGCTTGGCCTTGGCTTCGGCAGCACGCTTTTGTTCCTGGTACTTGAACTTGCCATAGTCCATCAGGCGGCACACTGGCGGATTCGCCGTCGCGGCGATTTCCACCAGATCCACATCCAACTCGCCCGCCATGCGCAGGGCTTCCATCAAGCTCACCACTCCCAAAGGCTCATTCTCAGGCCCGGACAGACGGACTTCGGGGGCCATGATTTCACGGTTCAGGCGGTGCTTGCGCTCTTCACGGTGGCGACGATCACGAAATTCAGTAGCGATGGCTATCTTCCTTGAATCAAAATGCTACAAAATAAGTAGCTAACACCGCACAATGGGCGCGGGCCAGAGCATGTTTTCTATCAAAATCACACTTTGGAGGCGATGTCCTGGGCGATCAACTCTGCGAACGCTTCAACGGACATCACGCCGAGGTCTCGATTGCCCCGGCCGCGCACTGCGACGGCACCTGCTGCCTTCTCCTTGTCACCAGCGACAAGTATATAAGGCAGCTTTTGCAACGAATGCTCGCGTATTTTATACGTAATCTTCTCGTTGCGCAGGTCGAGCGCCACCCTAAGGTCTTGATGGGGCAGTGCTTTTTGCAGTTTTGCAGCCATTTCACGACAGTAATCGCCCTGCGCATCGGTGATGTTGAGCACCGCAATCTGCACCGGCGCCAGCCAGACAGGTAACGCGCCGGCATGCTGCTCGATCAGGATGCCGATGAAACGCTCCAGACTGCCCACAATGGCACGGTGCAGCATCACGGGGCGATGGCGAGCGCCGTCTTCCCCTACATACTCGGCATCCAGCCGCTCGGGCATGGAAAAGTCCACCTGGATGGTGCCGCACTGCCACTGACGGCCAATCGCGTCCTTGAGCGTGTACTCGATCTTGGGGCCATAGAACGCGCCTTCACCGGGTGAAAGCACGTATTCACAGCCAGAAGCCTCAAGGCTGTCGATGAGCGCGGCCTCGGCCTTGTCCCAAATCTCGTCGGAGCCTATACGCGCTTCGGGGCGCGTGGCGACCTTGTAAATGATGTCGGTAAAGCCGAAGTCCTGGTAGACCTTTTGCAGCAGGCGCGTGAAAGCCAGCACCTCGGGCTGAATCTGGTCTTCGGTGCAGAAAATATGCCCGTCATCCTGCGTGAAGCCGCGCACACGCATGATGCCGTGCAAGCCGCCCGTGGGCTCGTTGCGGTGGCACTGGCCGAATTCACCATAGCGCAGCGGCAGATCGCGGTAGCTCTTGATACCTTGCTTGAAGATCAGGATGTGGCCGGGGCAGTTCATCGGCTTGAGCGCATAGTCGCGCTTTTCCGATTCGGTCGTGAACATGTTGTCGCGGTATTTGTCCCAGTGACCGGTCTTCTCCCACAGCGTCTTGTCAAGCAGTTGCGGGCCCTTGACCTCCTGGTAGCCGTTGTCGCGGTAGACGCGGCGCATGTACTGCTCTACCTCCTGCCACACCGACCAGCCCTTGGGATGCCAGAACACGACGCCCGGCGCATGGTCGTCGATGTGGAACAAGTCAAGCTCACGCCCCAGCTTGCGGTGGTCGCGCTTTTCGGCCTCCTCCAGCATCGTCAAATACTGCTGCAATTCATCCTTGGTGGCCCAGGCCGTGCCATAGACCCGCTGCAGCATTTCGTTGCGGTGATCACCACGCCAGTAGGCCCCCGCCACCTTCATGAGCTTGAAGAACTTGAGCTTGCCGGTGCTGGGCACATGCGGGCCGCGACACAGATCTTCGAAATTGCCTTCGCGGTACAGGCTCACGTCTTCGTTGCTGGGGATGCTGGCAATGATTTCTGCCTTGTAGTGCTCACCCAGACCCTTGAAGTACGCCACTGCCTCATCACGCGGCAACACGCGACGTACCACAGGCTCATCCTTGGCCGCCAGTTCGGCCATGCGCTTTTCGATGGCAACCAAGTCTTCGGGCGTGAAGGGGCGCTTGTAGGCAAAGTCGTAATAAAAGCCGTTTTCGATCACCGGACCGATGGTGACCTGCGCATCTGGAAACAGTTCCTTGACGGCATAGGCCAGCAAGTGGGCGGTGGAGTGGCGGATCACGTCCAGACCATCGGCATCCTTGGCGGTAATGATGGACAGCGGACTGTCAGCCGTGATCTGGTAGCTGGTATCTACCATCTGGTCTCCGATCTTCCCCGCCAATGCGGCTTTGGCCAGACCCGAGCCAATGGAGGCCGCCACTTCGGCCACCGTGACGGGGCCTGGAAACTCGCGCTGTGAACCGTCGGGAAGCGTGATGTGAATCATGGGGGTAACTCTTTCTTTTCAATCAGTGCAATGGGGGCGGGCACGCGCCAGGCCCAGGAAACAAAAAAGCGCGGAACAGGGCCGCGCTTCTTGGAGGTGTGTGCAATCTCGTGCAGGCGCGAACAGCCAGCCTTAACGGCCGGTCAACATCTCCGATGTAGTTCGCGGTGTCATAACCAGATTGCCTTTCTCGCTCTTGTGCAGTGAATTTACCCCTATTTTAACCTTGCAGACAACAAAAAAGCCCGAAGCATTTGGACCGGGCTTTTTGGTGAGTGCATTTCGCGCCACAACCAAGCGGCGCAGAAAGCTNAGCATTTGGACCGGGCTTTTTGGTGAGTGCATTTCGCGCCACAACCAAGCGGCGCAGAAAGCTCTCAGATCAGTGGAACTGCTCTTCTTCGGTCGAACCCGTCAGGGCCTTCACGGAAGACGAACCGCCCTGGATCACCGTGGTCACGTCGTCGAAGTAGCCTGCGCCCACTTCCTGCTGGTGCGACACGAAGGTGTAGCCCTTGTCGCGTGCTGCGAATTCAGGCTCTTGCACCATGTTCACGTAGTGCTTCATGCCTTCGCCGTTGGCGTATGCATGGGCGAACTGGAAGGTGTTGAACAGGCCAAAGATCCTCGTAAGTTGAAGATTTTCAAGGGTTTTTTCGTCTTTTTCAGGTTGCTTTTCTGCACCACCCACCCATCCCCCAACTGGTGTTCCTATGCCCAACTCTAATGGCCAATGGGATCAACACTTTTTCTCGCTCCGGGCCATTGCGATCCCACCACCCACCCAACCCAGCCGCCGTTTCCGCTGAGGGGGTGAAGGGGGAAATTTTGCCCAGTTTTTCAGCTACGCGCTGGCCCTTTGGCTTTCCAGCCTCGGACCTACGGCGGCATTGGCTGCGGCATCCACGGCTGCGTGCAAGGTGGCATCCGACAAATGGGCATAACGTTGTGTCGTCTTGACCTGGGAATGCCCTAGCAGCTTGCCCACCACATAGATGGACTGCCCTGCATTCACCAAGTTGCTGGCAAAGCTGTGCCGCAAATCGTGCATCCGCACATCAGGCAGGCCTGCTCTTTTTCGCGCCGTATCCCATGCGCAGAACAGATTGCCATACGGCTTGAGCGTGTCGGGGTTCGGTACAACATAGGGGCACCCCTTCCACTTTGGCAGCACTTGCAGCAGCTCCATCGCCTTCGCGGAAATCGGAATGTTGCGTGCCTTCCCAGACTTTGACATGGGGATACGCCAGTTGCGCCGCTCCATATCAAAGTGCTCCCACTTGGCGTCCAGCAGTTCCCGCTTGCGGCAACCAAACATCAGCATCAACGCCACGATGTGCTTGAGCTGAGTGTTCTCGCTCTGGGCCAGTGCCTCGTGCAGCCGTACGGTCTCCTCGCTGCTCAGATAGCGCTCTTTCGCGTTGTTGGCCTGAAACAGCGTCACCTCGTTGGCGGGATTCGACGAAGCGCCCTGCACTCTCATCTTCTTGGCCAAATTGAACATGATCTTGAACAGGATGGGCAGCTTGTTCGCCATGGCCAGCGCATACCCTTTGCTGCGCATACCTTGATGGGCTTCGGAGATCATCGTGGAGGTGATCTGGTCGAGATGCAGCGCACCAAACCGAGGAAGGATATGGATGTTCAGAAAGCTGATGGTGGACTGAAAATTCCTCCTGTGCAGATGAATGTGAGGGATGTACTTTTCGCGAATGAACTCTGCGAGCGTGGGTACTTGGCGAAGAGCCTTCTTGTCGTCAGAAGGGTTCTCTCCCAGCACCACCTTTGAGCGGAGCTTTTCTGCAGCCTGCCGCGCCTTCTCGAAGGTAATGGCTTTGGCATCACCAATCTTGTGCTGGCGCTGCTTCCCGTAGGGGTCACGGTACCGAAGGCTGTAGGTCTTTCCTCCGGTGGCACGGACTTCCAGAATGAAGCCGGTGATGGCGTTGTCGTAGTAGTCAGTCTTGCTGCGCCCTTCTTGGCAGACAGCATCGCGGACAAAATGGGCATCCAGGTTCACATTGGGCATGAAATATCTCCTTGGTAGGGGTGAAATGAAAAAGCGGCAAAGATGCATTCAGGTCCACCCTCGGTGCAAAGGAGAGTGGCCGAAGACGCGAGAAGCAGTTGCTGGAAGCTGAGGCCAGGCGGCCACAGGAGGTATAGCCATAGAGGCAGGAAGACAAAGAGCATGTGATCTCCTTTGATGGATGCGCATGAGGCGCGGATTGAAGGAAACGGGGTGGTGGTTCCGATGGGGTCTCGGCCAGGTTTTGACCAAGACCGTGTCGAGAAACTCGCCATGCCACGTCCTGCACACAACAGCACAGGGCGAGGGGTATGGACGAAATGAAGGGCGCGCGAGAGGACGCAGAAGAGCCCAGGTGGCCTGCCACGGCACAGAGCAGGTATGGATGAGTGCCGCTTGCCTAGGCGCAGATGGATTTAGGCGGTGGTGAGGCCACCAAGGTGGTCAGGGGTAGAGAGTAAAAACCGGGCCGCCGACAGTCGTGGCGGTTTTCTCGTTCTTACCGAGGTCTCCCAGGAAAAAACCCACTTTTCCCACTTTCGAAGGAGGTTGGCGAAGCAGAGGCCTCAGAAGTCAAGAGGCTGGTCGCTGACCGGAGCGTGTGGCGTACTGCCGTCCAAATGCGAAACCGCCGAGAAATCAGGCTTGAGGGCTATCCCCCTGAAGATTTCGTAGCCGTCCAGCGTCGCCAGCTTGACGCCCAACTGCAAGTTGAACTCCAGCTTCTCCTTGAATGCACTCTTCGCAAATGGCTTGCGGCCACTCTCTTGACACCACGAGCGGTACTCTGTGTAGAGCGATGACCGGCGAACGTGAAGCGAGCAACCCAGTTCGCAGCTTTCATGAATGAACTCATCCACGGAACTGGCTGAACGCTGCCATTGCGCCATCAGGCGGTCGTGCACCTTCGATGGCGAGAAGCCTCCTTGCTGCAGTACCCGCGCACCCGCTTTCAGCGCCTTGTAGGCGATACCGGATATATCGCTCTTGGCGATACGGTCCGACAGACCGGCATCCAGCGGCAAACCGTTCTTGAGTCGGCTGTTGGGGAACTCCGCCAGTAGCCACCGGGAAAAGAACGCCGCCGAGTGATCATTGGTTCTGATCATGTGGTTGCTCATGAACAGGTGTCCGGCGGTGTTTCGGTACATGAATGGCGGCTGGGTTGGAAATCGGCCCACGACCTCGTCGCGACCCAGCACTGACTTGAACTCAGCGGCCGGGATAGGCAGGTGCTCCGCCAATTCGCCGACAACGTTCAGACGTTTTCCTGCCATCATCGCCAAGTAATACTCTTTGTTCCATGAGGTCGGAGCAGCGGCCGAGCACAACTCGGCGGGCACAAGGTTCCTGTAGATCTTTTCCAGGGTGCCCTTTCCAGCACGCCCGTAGCGGTCCAGCCACGCAAATGCTTTTTCATATTGGTGAGCCACTCCCAGCATCACAGCTCCAGCGTATTCCTCCATCAATCGCCGCTGCCCCTCTTCTTCACCCGCCACATCGGAGCTGAAGGTTTCGTGCATGAAAGCGTCATATTGTGGAGTTGGCAGGTCCTCAGGCTCAAAGCTCAGCGCCACCGTTTGACGGTGCTCTAACCCCAGGGGCTCTTTGCAGACTACTCCTTTCCAGATGCGATAGAAGCTTTGAAGACACGCAATGCCTACAGGAACTTTTTCGAAGAAGTGTCCTGGTCAAGTTTTTTCGGACATTCCGATAGGGGAAT
>NZ_JAGKSE010000038.1:0-13574 GCF_017939685.1 Acidovorax sp. JG5 | reverse complement strand
CCCGTCTCCTGAACCCGTCCCCCGGGACAGTACATTCCCTCCAGAACCAAAGGAACCCACGACATGGTCGGACTCCAGATCCTCCAGCGCCGCCGCAAGGTCGCCGAGCGCTACGTCCAGGCCTTCGCCGACATCCCGGTGGCGAACGTCAGCGACTGCATGACCCGCATGACCGCGGGCGGGCCCCGCCTGCGCCCCATGCACAAGGGCGGCCGCCTCGGCGGCCCGGCCCTCACCGTGAAGTGCCGGCCCGGCGACAACCTGATGATCCACAAGGCGCTGGACATGGCGGAGCCGGGCGACATCATCGTGGTGGATGCCGGCGGCGACCTCACCAACTCGCTGTTCGGCGAACTGATGATGTCGTACGCGATGCAGCGCAAGCTCGGTGGCGTGGTCCTGAACGGCGCGGTGCGCGACGCCGACATCATCGCCGCGGGCAGCTTCCCGATCTACGCGGCGGGCGTCACGCACCGCGGCCCGTACAAGGACGGCCCGGGCGAGATCAACGTGCCGATCGCGCTCGACGGCATGGTGATCCAGCCCGGTGACCTCGTCATCGGCGACGCCGACGGCCTGCTGTGCGTGCCGCACGACGACGTCGAACAGGTGCTGGCCGCCTGCCGCGAGAAGGTCGCGCTGGAGCAGAAGACCATTACCAACATCCGCGCCGGCAAGCACGACACCTCCTGGGTCGACGCCCGCCTGAAGGCGATCGGCTGCGACCCGACACCGCGTTGATGCCGATGACCCAAGCGAAACGCGTGGTCCGTTCGGACCTCTGGCTCAACCCGGTGTTCGATGCGCGGCTGGCGCAGGAACAGGACATCTCGCTCGGCGTGTTCCCGGTGCGCGGCAACCCCGCGGCCGCGTGGGACATGCTCGCCGGCGCGCACGTGTACCACGTGTCGGCGGCGAAGGACGAACTGCCGCAGGAATGGTTCGCCACCGGCGAGCTGATCGCGCGCTGCCCGCGCCTGTTCTGCGTGTCCTCCAGCGGCGCCGGGTACGACACGGTGGACGTGCCAGCCTGCACCGCCGCCGGCATCGCGGTGGTGAACCAAGCTGGTGGTAATGCCGTGTCGGTGGCTGAACATACCTTGGCCATGATGCTGGGCGTATCCCGTCGCATGGTCGAGGGTGACCGCCGAATTCGGCGTGAGATTGGCTACGCCCGCGAAGACGTGATGGGCCACGAGATCAGTGGTCGCACGATCGGCCTGGTGGGTATTGGTCATATTGGCACACGAGTGGCCGCATTGGCCCGTGCTTTTGGTATGCAGGTGGTGGCCTTCGACCCTCACTTGACCCCTGAGGAAATCGAGCGCCGTGGCGCTCAGCCTGTGTCTTTTGAGGCCTTGCTTGCCCAGTCCGACTTCGTTTCCTTGCATTGCCCGCGCGATGCCTCCACATTGAAGATGATGAATGCCGACACCTTCGCGCGCATGAAGCGGGGGGCGATTTTCATCACCACTGCGCGTGGTGGCATCCATGATGAGGCCGCGTTGGTGCAGGCTTTGCGATCAGGCCACTTGGCGGGTGCCGGCGTGGATGTGTGGGATCAGGAGCCGCCCCCGCTGGATCATCCGCTCTTGTCTATGGATAACGTTTACGCCACCTTTCATGTGGCCGGCGTGACTCATGAAGCGCGCCGAAATATGGGCGCTATCTCTGCGCAACAGATCGTGGATGTTCTTGCCGGGGAACGCCCCCCACGCTTGATCAACCCAGAAGTCTGGCCGGCATTCGAGAAGCGCCGTGCCCGCATCTTAAGCTGAGCCCCTACTTTTTATACCCAAAAGGAGACATTGCCCATGAACCGTATTCCAACAATGCTTCGCCGATCGCTGGCGGCCATGACCCTCTGCGCCACCGCCATCGTTCCTGGTCTGGCGCATGCCGCTTATCCCGAACAACCTATCAAGATGGTGGTCGCTTATGCCACTGGCGGCGGCACGGACATCATTGCCCGCTTGATGGCCCAGTACATGCAAAAACACATGGGCAACAACGCTTCCATTGTGGTGATGAACCGTCCTGGAGCAGGTGGCGCCATCGGCTTCACGGAAGTCGTCAATGCAAAGCCCGACGGATACACCATTGGGTTTATCAACACGCCCAATGTGTTGACCATCCCGATTGAACGCATGGTGAGCTTCCACTGGAGCAATTACGACTTGCTGGGCAACGTCGTGGACGATCCAGGTAACTTCTCGGTGCACGCTGACACGCCCATCAAGAGTCTTGGCGAACTGGCGGCTTACGCCAAAGCCAACCCCGGCGCAGTGACGTATGGCACCACCGGCATTGGTTCGGATGACCACCTGGCTGCCTTGATGTTCGAACGCGCTGCAGGTGTGAAGCTGACCCATGTGCCTTTCAAAGGTGGCGCAGAGGTCCACAACGCCATTGCTTCCAAACAGATTTTCATGGCTGCCATGAACATTGGTGAGGCGTTGCAATATCAAAAAGGCGGAACGCCCCTGAGACATCTTGGTCAGATGAGTGACAAGCGCTCTAATTTGGCAGCCAATGTGCCGACCTTCAAGGAGCAGGGCTTCAAGGTGATCATGGCCTCGCTGCGTGGCATTGCCGCGCCTAAGGGCCTGCCACCGGCAGTTCGTGAACAACTGGTCAATGCGGTGCAAAAAGCCGTGTCTGATCCGGAATTCCAGGCCAAGGCCAGCAATTACTTCGCACCCTTGCGTTACCTCGCACCAGCCGCTTATGCAGCGGAATTGAAAGAAGATGAGGCTGAATTCCAGCAACTGTGGCAGGTCATGCCCTGGACAGACAAGTAATCTGAAATGTGTGACGACAAACTGAACTTGCCCGCCCGTCTGGGCCACATCTTGTGCCTGGACGATTTCGAGGCAGCGGCGCGTCGGCACTTGCCAGCGCCGGTTTTCGCTTATGTCTCAGGAGGGGTGGAGCGCAATCAGACGCTTTCGGCCAATGCATCGGCGTTTGACCGTTACGAGTTCGTGACACGCGTGCTGGTGGATACCTCTAAAAGGTCCACCACTACCGAATTGTTCGGCCAGTCCTGGTCAGCGCCCTTTGGCATTGCCCCCATGGGAATTTGCGCGCTCTCGGCTTACCGGGGTGACATGGTTTTGGCGCAAGCGGCTGTACGCGAAAAAGTGCCAATGATCATGAGTGGCTCTTCTCTCATTCGCATGGAGGATGTGGTGCAGGCCAACCCGGGAGCCTGGTTTCAGGCCTACTTGCCCGGGGCGCGGACTGAGATCGTGGCTTTGATCGAACGCGTGAAATCTGCGGGCTACCAGACCTTGGTGGTGACACTGGATGCATCCATTGCCTCTAACCGTGAAAACAACATCCGTGCTGGCTTCTCCACGCCGTTGAGGCCCAGTGTGAGCCTAGCTTGGCAAGGTATCACACATCCTCGTTGGTTGTTGGGTACATTTGTTCGTACACTTGTGCGTCACGGCATGCCCCATTTTGAAAACAACTTTGCCAAACGTGGTGCGCCGATTCTTTCGGCCAATGTCTTGCGTGATTTCTCTGACCGTGGACACCTTGGGTGGGAAGAAATTCGCATGATCCGGCGCATGTGGCCGGGTCGTTTGGTGCTCAAAGGTATCCTGGATGTGCGCGATGCACGGCAAGCTGTGGATTGCGGGGCCGATGGCCTGATTGTGTCAAACCATGGCGGGCGTCAGCTCGATGGAACGGTGTCCCCGCTTCGGGTGCTGCCCGAGATTGTGCAAGCCTGCCCGCAAGTGCCCGTGATGGTGGACAGCGGCTTTCGCCGAGGTACAGATGTAATCAAAGCGCTAGCCTTGGGGGCCAAATTTGTTTTTGTTGGGCGCCCTTTTAACTATGCTGCATCAGTAGGTGGTGAGGGTGGTGTACGAAAAGGAATCAGACTATTGCGCGAAGAAGTGTCACGAAATTTGGCCATGTTAGGAGTCACATCTGTTGCTGAAATCAGTGATGAAGTTCTTGTGAACTCCAACGGCAAATCTTAAAGCATCAATAGCGGCGTGTCATAGTCAACCATCTCCAAGGCAACCTCTCTTAGTCCTGCAAGTAGAGGGCGAGTGTCGTCAGAGCGCCAATAGAACTTGTACTGCAATTTTGTCAGCGGTGTGTTGCTATGAAGGATTTTTAATGTGCCGTTACGTAAAAGTGGTTGAAGCCAGCCGTGTGGCAGGTAACCTATTGCAACCCCAGCTGATATCAAACCAGCCATTGTAACCATACTATTTGATTCAATTATGTCGGGGATGATTACCTGTGATGTGTGACGCCATGAATCCAGGATGCGTGTTGAACCAGCTTGACGCGACATAGTAACGACGGGTAAATGTTTTACCAAGTCTTCCACCTTACAGGCCCCATCGATTTTATCTGAGCGAGCTACCCAAATGTACTCAACTTCGGCAAGTAAAACTGATTCCAGGTCAGGATGCGTGGAAGGATAGGCGATCATCGCGGCATCAAGTTTTCCGCTAACGAGTTTTGTCTCAAGTTCTAAACCTAGGTCCACATAGGGCTCGAGTTTCAATTGAGGGTGCCGCTCACCCAACCGAGAAACTAGTTTGGGCAACCAAGAAGATGCGGCGATTTCGCCTACGCCGAGTCGGCAACGGCCGCCTATGAGCGTGTCTGCTCCTATTGACGCTACAAGTTCATCCACTTGATTCAGTAATGTGCGAGCCCGCGAGTGCAGGGCTCTACCCTCTGCTGTGAGGGTGGAGCGCCTGCCCGAACGGTCAAATAATGCGCGGCCCAGGCTGCTCTCCATCTCTACGATTCGCTTTGATAGTGACGATTGAGAGATGTGTAGCTTGTCTGCAGCTGTAGCAAAACTATCGCAGGTAGCAGCCCAGTAGAAGGCTTCTAGCTGCTTGAGGGAAAGACATCTCATCGAAAAAAGCGAATAAAAAACATGAAATAAATTCGCTTTTATTATAGTCTGAATGATCTCATACTGCAAAGAACAAAACTAAGGAGACTTCTGATGAATTTTCAAAAACGTTATGTTTTTGCGCTGGGATTGACAGCGCTTCTCTCGGCTGCGATGCCTGTTGGTGCGCAACAACCAAAGGCGGTCCAAACAGCAAACGTTACGTTGGATTGATTATTTTCAAAGAAAGACTTATACAAATGATCGGCTTGCAAATTCAAGAGCGCACACATTGCCTTACCTCTAGTGTTGTGGAAAAGTTTCGTACTCTTCCAGTAGCAAACATCAGCGACTGCATGTCACGTATGTCTGCTGGGGGGGCAAATCTAAGACCATTTCATGGTGCAGGAGCAAATTTGGCTGGACCTGCTTTGACAGTCAAGTGTAGGCCTGGCGACAACCTCATGATCCACAAAGCACTGATGATGGCGAAGCCTGGCGATGTAATAGTCGTTGACGGAGGTGGTGACGTCACAAACGCATTGATCGGCGAGCTAATGGTTGCTACTGCAATAAAGCGAGGTATTGCCGGATTTGTGATCAATGGTGCGATTCGTGATGTTGATGCTATTCGTTCTGGAGCATTCCCGGTCTATGCAGCAGGTGTCACTCACCGAGGACCGTACAAAGATGGCCCGGGTGAAATTAATGTGTCTATTGGAATCAATGGAATGATTGTTGAGCCAGGTGACCTTGTTGTCGGTGATGCCGATGGCGTTTTGTGCATTCCATATAGTGAAGTGGAACAAGTATACGAAGCTACTTGCAAAAAATCCGAAGCTGAGCAGGTGACGATGCGTGAAATCGCGGAGGGATGCCTCGACACCACTTGGATTGATGCAACTCTAAAGAGACTTGGTTGCAAGGTGCCTTCATGAAAATCGTTTTTCTAGACCGCAATACTCTTTCACCGCAAACAGTTTTAAGACCGCCAAAATTTACGCATCAGCTTGAAACATATGAGCAATCTTCACCTCAAGAGGTCAAGGAGCGCATTGCTGATGCAGACATAGTTGTTGTAAACAAGGTAAAACTGACACGCGATGCAATCGCAAGCGCTAAAAAATTAAAGTTAGTAGCGGTAGCAGCAACAGGTTTTGATAACGTAGATGTTGGTGCATGTCATGAGCATGGAGTTTCGGTGAGCAACATTCGAAACTATGCTGTTAATACGGTTCCTGAGCATACGTTTGCACTGATCTTCTCTCTAAGAAGGAGCATCTGCGCATATCAAGAAGCGGTTCGCTCTGGTCGCTGGCAGGACTCAGGTCAATTTTGTTTCTTTGATTTTCCAATTAAAGACCTGGCAGGTTCTACTCTTGGCGTGATCGGTGATGGAGTTCTTGGTCAGGCTGTAGCTCAAATGGGTCGCGCTCTAGGTATGCGAGTCATCTTCGCTGGGTACAAAGGATCGTCGAATCAGGGCGTCCTTTACACCCCCTTTGAAGAAACGCTTCGCAGCGCTGATATCTTGACGCTGCATTGTCCATTAACAAAAGAAACACACAACATGATCGGATCAACAGAGTTTGCGATGATGAAGCGCAAGCCGTTGTTGATCAATACAGCAAGAGGTGGATTGGTTGATGAGTCTGCCGTTGGCCCAGCATTAGATGCAGGTCATATCGGAGGTGCGGCATTTGATGTCGTCTCGGTTGAGCCGCCACCAAAAAATCATCCCTTTATGAGTCTTGTAAACAGACCAAATTTCATCTTGACACCACATGTGGCGTGGGCAAGTGATGAGGCTATTCAAGGTCTGGCAGATCAGCTGATAGAGAACATTGAATCATTTGTTCGTGGAGAACCTCGAAACCTAGTCGGCGTCTGAGACATGTAATTTCAAAAATTCGGAGACAAAAAGTGAGTATTAAATATCCATCGACGTCCCCCCGGATTTGAGTAGCAACTGACTCTGGAGTCCAATCCCATGTAACAGGAGATTGGACGTGAAGAAGAGATTTACGGAAGAGCAGATCATTGGCTTTCTGCGGGAAGCGGAGTCGGGTTTGCCGGTGGCGGATTTGTGTCGCCGCCACGGCTTCTCGGAGGCCAGCTACTACCTCTGGCGCAACAAATTCGGTGGCATGAGCGTCTCCGACGCCAAGCGCCTCAAGGAGCTGGAAACTGAGAACGGCCGGCTCAAGCGGCTGCTGGCCGATGCCCTGCTGGAGAACGAGGTGACGAAAGAAGCCTTGAGAAAAAAGTGGTGAGCGCACCCGCACGGCGCGAGCTGGTGCGCCACATGGTTAGTCGTGGCCTGAGCGAGCGTCGTTCGTTGCGCGTCATTGGTATGAGTGCCAGCGCCCTGCGCTACGAGCCCGCCGGGGATCGAAACTGCGCCTTGAAGGAGAAGATCATTGCTTTGGCCCAGCGCTATCGCCGCTATGGCGCTGGCATGATTTATCTGAAGTTGCGCCAGGCCGGTGAGATCGTCAACCACAAGCGCGTTGACCGTCTGTATGCCCAGGCAGGGCTGCAGGTCAGAAAGCGCAAGCGCAAGAAGATCCCGCTGGCCGAACGTCACCCTCTGGAGCGTCCTATGGCGGCCAACCAGGTGTGGTCGATGGACTTTGTCTTCGACCGCACGGCCGAAGGACGCAGCATCAAGAACCTGACGGTGGTCGATGACGCGACCCACGAAGCGGTGGCCATCGTGCCCGAGCGTGCAATGGGCGGCAACCAGCTGGTGCGCATCCTGGACCAACTGGCCACCACCCGGGGCCTGCCCAAGGCAATCAGGACCGACAACGGCAAGGAGTTCTGCGGTCGGGCCATGCTCAACTGGGCTCACGCCAAGGGGGTGCAGCTGTTCCTGATCGAACCAGGCAAACCCAACCAGAACGCCTACATCGAATCATTCAATGGACGCTTCAGGGACGAATGTCTGAATGAGCACTGGTTCACCAGCATGGCGCATGCCCGGGTAATCGTCGAAGCCTGGCGCCGGGAATACAACGAGGAGCGACCCAAGAAATCCTTGGGTGGACTGACACCGGTGGCTTATGCCCAAAGGCTCATGCAAAACCAGTTAAATTAACCCCCGGACTCCAAAGCCCAGTGCTACTGAATCCGGGGGGACGTCGAGGCAATTGGCGATGGTGCCGCGACCGGCAAGTGCCGAGCGCAGCGTTTCATGCCAATGCCGGCGAGCCACTTGTGCACGACGTTGGCGTTGAGGCCATGGGCCAGTGCAACGGCGGCAATCGATGCGCCGGGTTGGCGACAAGCTGCCAATACGCTGGCCTTGAATTCTGGAGAGTGGGTACGACGGATGGGAGGTTTGGGATGCATAGGTGTCCACCAACATTAGGTGGACACCATCGTCTGATCAAACTCCGGGGGCATCAAGATGGGATGACTGGGCGCTCACAAAACAATTTGCGCCGCGGCAAACCCGCGATCGAGATGCCATCAGAGCAAATTCGCCTTAAAGCACCAATATGGCTCTGAAATCGTTGACATTAGTGTGTGTCGGACCTGTGACCAATAGATCTCCTAATGCGCTAAAGTAACCGTAGGCGTCGTTGCGTTCGAGAAATTCTTCCAACTTAAGGCCTAAGGCTTGACCCCGCACTAGCGTATCGGGGGTGACGAAAGCACCGGCGTTCTCTTCAACGCCGTCGATACCATCGGTGTCTGCAGCCAAGGCCCACACGCGGGGGTTTCCCATCAGCGCTCCGGCCAGGCCCAGACAAAACTCACCTGCGCGACCACCACGACCTCTTGGTACGGCCGACGACAACTTGCGGACGGTAACAGTAGTTTCACCACCGGAGAGGATCACACATGGCAGTGAAAATGGCTGGCCACGTTTGGCAACGGCGCGTGCCAAGGCGCCGTGTACCTTTCCGACCTCACGCGATTCACCCTCAATCTCGTCTGAGAGGATATGCGCCTCGACACCTGCGGCGCGCGCCGCCTCGGCCGCCGCCTCCAGCGACTGCTGCGGCGTGGCGATCAGGTGCGTGGCATGGTCGACGAAGACGGCATCGCCCGGCTTGGGCGTTTCCAGTTCGCCGCTTTCGAGCCGCGCGCGCACCGCGGCGGGCACCTCGATGCCGTAGCGGTCGAGGATGGCCAGCGCGTCGGCACAGGTGGTGGCGTCTGGCACCGTCGGCCCGCTGGCGATGACGGCCGGGTCGTCGCCCGGCACGTCGCTGATGGTGAGCGTGACCACCTGCGCCGGCCCGCAGGCTGCCGCCAGCCGGCCGCCCTTGATGCGCGAGAGGTGCTTGCGCACGCAGTTCATCTCGCCGATGTGGGCGCCGGATTCGAGCAGTTGTCGGTTTATGCGCTGCTTGTCGGCCAGCGTCAAGCCCTCGGCCGGCAGGGTGAGCAGCGAGGAGCCGCCGCCCGAGATGAGGCACAGCACCAGGTCGTCGGGCGTGAGGCCGGCGGTCAGCGCCAGCATGCGCTCAGCCGCCTTCAGGCCGGCCTCGTCGGGCACGGGGTGGGCCGCCTCGACGATCTCGATGCGCTGCGCAAGACCCTCGGGCCGCGGCGGGATGTGGTGGTAACGGGTGACGACCAGGCCGGAGAGTGGCGCATCCTTCGGCCACAGCGCCTCCAGCGCATGCGCCATTGAGCCGGCGGCCTTGCCGGCGCCTAATACCAGCGTGCGGCCACTGGGCGGCGGTGGCAGAAAGGCGCCCATGCGTGCCGTCGGCAGGGCATGACGCACCGCCGTGCGGTACAGGTGCTCCAGGAAGCCGCGGGGCTCGAGATCACAGGAAGTTCGACTGTTCATGATGGCCTCGTCAACCGGTATTGCGCAGGCCGGCCGCTACGCCGTTGATGGAGATGTGGATCCCGCGCTGCACCTGATCCCCCTGATCGCTGTTCCTGAATCGCCTGAGGAGCTCCACTTGGAGCAAGTTCAGCGGATCGATGTAGGGGAACCGGTACTGCATGGACAACTGGAGCTCCGGGTTGTCCTGGATCCTTCGATGCGCGCCCGTGATCTGCGTGAGCGTGTCGGAGGTCAGGCGCCACTCCGCTTCGATCATTGAGAACACTGTTTCCCGCAGGGCCGGTTTGCCAACCAATCCGGCATAGCGTCGCGCCAACTGCAGGTCGCTCTTGGCCAGCACCATGTCCATGTTCGACAGCAGCGTGCGGAAGAAGGGCCACTGCGCGTACATGCGCTGCAGCAGCGCCTCGCGCTCCGCCCGGCCCTTGGCATCGGGCGCACCCTCGATGAAGCCCGCCACCGCGCTGCCAAAGCCGTACCAGCCGTTGATGGCCAGCCGGCACTGGCCCCAGCTGAAGCTCCAGGGCACGGCGCGCAGGTCCTCGATGTTGTGCTTGGGGTTGCGCGAGGCCGGGCGCGAGCCGATGTTCAGCTCAGCGATCTCGCGGATGGGTGTGGCGCCGAAGAAGTAGTCGACGAAGCCCGGCGTCTCGTACACCAGCGCGCGGTACGCGGCCATGCTGGCGCGCGAGATCGTCTCGGCCGCATCCATGAAAGCGGCCGGCGCCGCCTTGTTCGGCGTCAGGAAGGTGGCCTCCAACGTGGCGGCCACCAGCGTTTCCAGGTTGCGTCGGCCGATCTCGCGGTTGGCGTACTTCGAGCCGATCACCTCGCCCTGTTCCGTCAGGCGCAACTGCCCGCGCACCGTGCCCGGCGGCTGCGCCAGGATGGCCTGGTAGCTGGGGCCGCCGCCGCGGCCCACGGTGCCGCCGCGTCCGTGGAACATGCGCAGGCGGATCGGCTGCGCTTCGCCCTCGTTGAGCTCGTCGAACAGCTTCACCAGCGCGTTGCCGGCGCGGTACAACTCCCAGTTGCTGGTGAAGATGCCGCCGTCCTTGTTGCTGTCGCTGTAGCCGAGCATCACGTCTTGCTCGGCGCCGGAGCGCGTCACCATCGCGTGCACGCCCGGCAGGCCGTAGAAGTCGCGCACGATGGGCGCGGCGTTGCGCAGGTCCTCGATGGTCTCGAACAGGGGCACGACGATCAGGTCGCACACGGCGTCCTCGTTCAGCGTTCCGCGCATCAGCCCCACTTCCTTCTGCAGCAGCAGCGCCTCCAGCAGGTCGCTCACCGTCTCGGTGTGGCTGATGATGTAGTGGCGGATGGCGGCGCAGCCGTAGCGCGCACGCACCGTGCGGGCCTGCGCGAAGATGGCCAGCTCGCTCACGGTGAGCGGCGCGTAGGCCGCGTCGGGCACGCGCAGCGGGCGGGCGTCGTCCAGCAGGCGCAGCAGCAGGGCCTGCTTGGCGTCTTCGGCCAGCGCGGCGTAGTTGGGCTCGATGCGCGCCACCTTCAGCAGGTCGGCCACCACCGCCTCATGCTTGTCAGAGCTTTGCCGCAGGTCCACCGTGGCGAGGTGGAAGCCGAATACCTCCACCGCGCGGATCAGTGGCTTCAGGCGCGGCTCGGTCAGGGCAGCTCCATGCTTCTCGCGCAACGATTCCTCGACGGTGCGCAAATCCGTTAGGAGGCTTTCCGCATCGGAATACGGATGCTGGGGGGCCACGGCGGCACGCACAGCCGTGGCGCCGGTCAACGCGTGAAGCGTGGCCGCCAGACGGGCGTAGACGCCGATCAGCGCGCGCCGATAAGGTTCGTCGCGGCGGTGCTCGCTCGGGTCCGGCGAGGCCTCGGCCAGCGCCTGCATTTCGGGCGTCACCTCCACCAGCGCGGCCGACAACGACAGCTCGCCGCCCAGGTCGTGGATCTCGGAGAGGTAGTGGCGCAGCGCCAACTCGCACTGGCGGCGCAGGGCATGATCCAGCGTCTCGGCGGTCACGTTGGGGTTGCCGTCGCGGTCGCCGCCGATCCACTGCCCCATGCGGAAGAAGGGCGCGATGTCCTCGCGACCCAGCGCCGTCTCCAGCTCGGCGTACACGTGCGGGATCATGCGCAGGAAGGTCGCCTCGTAGTAGGACAGCGCGTTTTCGATCTCGTCGGCCACCGTCAGCCTGGTGAAGCGCACCAGCCGTGTCTGCCACAGCTGCGTGATCCTCACGCGGATCTGCGCCTCGTTCTCGGCCAGCTCGCGCGGCGTGAGAGCATCCATGGCTTCGGCGCATGGCTGCTGGCGCTGGCGGATGTCGTCGCGTGCTGCCAGCAACTGCGCGATACCGCGCTCGGCGTCGAGGATGCTCTTGCGCTGTACCTCGGTCGGATGCGCGGTGAGCACCGGCGACAGGTAGCTGTGTGCCAGCGTCTGCACCACCTGCACGTCGCTGATGCCGGCCTGGCGGATGCGCGCCAGCGCCATCTTCAGGCCGCCCTCGATGGCCTCGCCCGCGCGCTCGGCCGCGGTGCGACGGCGGATCTGGTGGCGGTCCTCGGCCAGGTTGACCAGGTGGCTGAAGTAGGTGAAGGCGCGGATCACGCGCACCGTCTCGGCGGCCGTGAGGTCCTCGAGCAGTTGCTTGAGCGCGCGGTCTGCCGATGGGTTCTCGTCGCGGCGGAAGGCGACCGAGAGGGTGCGGATCTTCTCCACCAGTTCGAAGGTTGCAGTGCCTTCCTGCTCGCGGATCACATCGCCGAGGATGCGGCCGAGGAGACGGATGTCCTCGATCAGTGGCTGGTGGTTGTGGCTCAATCCCCGCTCCTGCGCGTCACCGCATAGACCTGCGGATTGAGGAGATTGGCGGCAGGCACACCGCTGAAATGCGAATGGATGCCGTCGAGCGCCAGCATCCCCATGGCGGTGCGCACTTCGTGTGTTGCGCTGCCGATATGCGGCAGCAGCGTTGCATTGGTGAGGTCCAGCCACCGTGCGTCGATGTTCGGTTCCCCGCGATACACATCCGTGCCGACGGCTCCCACGCGACCTTCCTGCACCGCTGCAAACAACGCAGCCTCGTCAACCAGATCGCCCCGAGCGATGTTCACCACCATCGCACCGAAAGGCAACATTGCCAATCGCTTTGCATCGATGATTCCCCGCAGCTGTGGAGTTGAGGGGGCACAGATACAGAACATGTCACTCACACTTAGCAAGCTCTCCAAACTATCATGGAATTGTGCTCCTCGCTCCTTGTCTACCGAAAGCCGCGAACGATTGTGATAATGCACAAGCATACCGAACGCAGATGCTCGAGAAGCGATCGCCATACCGATTCGCCCCATTCCAAAGATCCCAAGACGTTGTCGATCTAACGATCTGCCAAGGAACAGCGTAGGTGCCCAACGCCCCCATTCACCATTTCGCAATGCAACTTCCGCGGAAGTCGTTCGACGAGCTGCAGCAAGAATCAAGAACAGCGCAATGTCAGCAACAGCATCTGTGAGAACATCAGGTGTGTTAAATACAGGTAGCCTTCGCGCCGTCGCTGCTGCCACATCAATATGATCGTATCCTACAGAATGTGTTGCAAGAACCTTAATGCTCGGAGACAGTCTACCAATGAGATCTCTATCGAGTTTATCGTCAGGCATAACTAAGACCGCATCAAACCCGGAAGATTTTTCCACCAATCGATCCCCAATTGGATCTGTCTCACGCCAAAACTGCACATCGAATTCATCAACAGCACGATCGACAACAGCATCCGTTGGAATACCAGTCACCAACAACCTGCAACGCCGATTAGCGTTGGTCACAGTTTTCGAATTCATTTCAATATCTCTCATAGTCTTTGAGGGAATGTACTGTCCCGGGGGACGGGTTCAGGAGACGGG
>NZ_JAGKSE010000037.1:0-16124 GCF_017939685.1 Acidovorax sp. JG5 | reverse complement strand
GTGCAGAATCGCGTTGACCAGACCACCCTTTCTCTTCCATGTTGACCAGGCAATCGCATCGGACCTGACCAGAGGCATCTGACCTACCATCTGGATATCCATATCGGATTTAATCCGAACTCCCCGTGGTCTCGGATTGGCGAAGCCAAACGAGCCAGGCGGCAAGCGAAGCGCGGCAGGTAGATGTCCTTACCGTTCCCTAGCCGCCTCGTGCCAGGCCTTCCTGACCGGTGACAGCAGGTACTCCATCACCGTCCGATCCCCCAGCCAGATTTCCGCATTCGTCTGCATGCCAGCCGATAGCGCAAAGCGCTGCCCATCCATCGATAGTGCCATGTCCTTCAACCGAACCAGCGCCTTGTAAAGCAAGGGCTGGGTTTTCTTGCTTTGGTCATTCTGGCTGGCATTTGCCGTATTGCTGTCCGCCGCGTCAGCGCTGACATGTTCGACCGTTCCTTCAATCATCCCGTACTTCTGGAATGGGAAAGCGGCAAACTTGAGTTTTACCGGTTGGCCTTGGCGGACGAAACCGATGTCTTCGTTGGATACCCAGACCTCGGCGCGCAGGATTTCATCCTTCGGTACCAAGGTCAGCAGGATGGTGCCTGGCTGAACTACGGTGCCGGCGGTATGGGTGGCCAGATCTTTCACCACGCCGTCCTGCGGTGCCTTCAGCTCCAGCAGGCTCTGCCTGTGGCTTTGCTTGGCGACTTCCTGAGCGAGTTTGTCGAATTGTCCCTGGATGTCGTTACGCTCGGCGTGCAGTTGTCGCCGGTAGTCAGAATCAATTTGAGCAAGTTTCTTTTCCGATTGCAGGATATTGGCCTTGGCCGATTCGATCAGAAATCCCTGAGTCTGGAGTTCCTGCTCCTTCTCCAGGCGTTCGCGCTTTTTGTCGCTGCCCATCAGCGAGCCGGCAAAGCCGTCCTTGACCAATTTTTCGTAGGCTTGGTCCTGATTGCGGTAATGCGGCAGCACTTCTTCGAGCTTCTTCTTGACCTGTTCGGCCGCTGCCATGTCCTGTTTGGCCTTGATCAGGCGGGAGCGTTCCTCGGCCAGTGCCGCTTCGAAGGCGCTGCGGTTGGCCCGGTATTGGGCGGCAATTTCCTGGGCGAGTTGCGGCGGGTCTTCGGCCTGAGTTTTGAACGGTTGCCCGGCCAATTCGGCTTCGATACGGCGCAAAGCGAGTCGCTTGCGCTGGTAGTCGGCATCGATAGACTTGCTGTCGGCTTCGCTGATCAGCGTATCCATCCGCATCAGCACCTGGCCGGCCTGGACGCTTTGCCCTTCCTTGACCAGGATGTCCTTGACGATACCGGATTCGGCGGGCTGGACGATCTTCACGTAGCTTTCGGGAATCAGTTTGCCCTCGGCCACGGCGACGATGTCGAGCTTGCCGATCAGCGCCCAGAGGAGCAGCGCCAGCAATAAGGTGAGCAAGCCCCACAGCACCTTGCGGCCGAGCGGATTGGGTGGCGCTTCCTGCAGACGCAGGAGGGGCGGAGAGAAATCGAGCGGATTGGCTTCCGCCTTGGGAAAAAGATTGTTCATGGAGTGGTTGAAAGCATCAATCTGTGCGGTGGAATTACACCACCGCACAGATCAGAGTTCCGCCTTTACGACAGGCGAACAGTACCGGTTTGTAAGCTGGCCAGCGAATTGAGTGCCTGCGGGTTGGTTCCCAGATTGGTATCGGAGAGCGTACTCAGTGCTGGCGTCACACCGATACCAGCCAGGGTGCCATTCTTGCCGTACTGATAGGCGAGATCGCCACCCATGGCTGCCGTATCCGAACCGGCCAACTGGAAGTTGGTCAGGGCATTGGTCAGTGCCCAACTGGTCAGACTGCTGTTGGCGGCGCGTGCGGCATCGAAGGCGCCGACCAAACTGGTGAAGTTGAAGTTCTCCACTTTCTGGTCCAGCAGCGGGTTACTGCCACCTTGAGCGAAGCCAGCCATGGCTTCAGCCATGACCTGCAAGCGGGTTACCGGTTTCGACGGTGTAGCCGCATACCAGTTTTTGAAGGTGATCTGGTCAGTCGTGCCGACCTTGAGCACCAGGTCGTTGGTCGATTTGGTGAAAGTCAGGTCGGCATAGCTCAGGCCACTACCGCCCAGCGACAGCGTATCGCTGCCTGTACCACCGGTCGCAAAGGTGTCCTGTCCATCGCCCTTGTTGAACAGGATGATGTCGTTGCCACCGGCCGTGGTGTAGGTGTCGTTGCCCAGACCGCCAAGGAAGATTTCGGCACTGGAGCCGCCGGTGATGGTGTCGGCACCCGCACCGCCGTTGAACAAGGCCGTTCCGGAGGTATCGGTCAGGATGTCGTTGCCGTCGCCACCTTCGAGGATGTCATTACCGGTGCCGCCGTTCAACGTATTGATGGCGGTGTTGCCGCGTACGAGGTTGTTCAGCGTGTTACCAGTACCATTGATCGCCGTCGCACCCGTCAGAACCAAGTTCTCAACGTTGGTCGTCAAGGTCAGTGTCACGGCAGACTGGATAGTGTCATTGCCGGCATTGGCTGCTTCGGTCACCACATCGGTGCTGACGTTAACGACGTAAGTATCGTCGCCCAGACCACCCACCATGGTGTCGTTACCTGTTCCACCATCGATAGTGTCGTTGCCATCACCACCCGTCAGGGTGTTGTTGGCGCTGTTGCCGATCAGCATGTTGTCCAGGGCGTTGCCGGTACCGTTGATGGCCGTTGTCCCGGTGAGCGTCAGGTTCTCGACGTTGGCAGATAGTGTAGTGCTAACGCTGGATTGGACGAGGTCAATACCTTCGCCGACCAGTTCGGTGACGACATCGCTGGCGTTGTCGACGACGTAGATGTCGTTGCCGGCACCGCCGATCATTGTGTCGGCGCCTGTTCCACCGTTCAGTGTGTCGTTACCCGCACCTCCATTGAGCGTATTGGCCGCCGTATTGCCGGTCAGTACGTTGTCCAGCGCGTTGCCAGTGCCGTTGATGGCCGTCGTGCCAGTCAGGGTCAGGTTCTCGACATTGGCCGAGAGTGTGTAGGTCACACCCGACTGGACGAGATCCGTACCTTCGTTGGCATTCTCGGTGACGACATCACCCGTGTTATCGACCACGTAGGTATCGTTGCCGGCCCCGCCAATCATCGTATCCGCTCCGGTGCCGCCGGACAGCGTATTGGCCGCACTGTTGCCGGTGATGGTGTTGTTCAGTGTGTTGCCGGTGCCGTTGATTGCCGTCGTTCCGGTCAGAACCAGATTCTCAACGTTGTTGGCGAGGGTCAAGGTGACCGAACTGCGGACAGTATCATTGCCTTCGCTGGCGTTTTCAGTAATGACATCACCCGTGTTGTCGACAATGTAGGTATCGTCTCCAGCACCGCCGAGGAGCTTATCGGCACCGGCGGCACCATCCAGTGTATCGTTGCCGGCACCACCGGTCAGCGTATTAACGGCCGAGTTGCCGGTCAAAACGTTGTTCAGCGCATTTCCCGTACCATTGATGGCGCTCGTACCCGTCAGCGTCAGGTTCTCGACGTTGTTGGCAAGGGTATGGGTCACGCTGGATTGGACGAGATCCGTACCCTCGGTGGCCGCTTCGGTGACGACATCGGTCGCGCTGTCGACGACATAGGTATCGTTGCCCAATCCGCCGACCATCGTGTCGTTACCGGTTCCACCGTTGAGCGTGTCGTTGCCGACGCCGCCATTCAGAGTGTCGTTGCCCGCTTGACCATTCAAGGTGTCATTCCCGGCACCACCGGTCAGCGTATCGTTCCCCGTCGTGCCGTTGAGGGTCAGGTTCTGGACATTGACCGTGATGTCGAACACGTCCGTCGCGCTCAGATTGCCACCGTCCTTCGCCGTCACCTTGACGCTGACCGTGCCCAAAGCGCTGGGCGTACCGCTAAACGTCCGGGTAGAGGCATTGAAGGTCAGCCAGGACGGCAGCGCACTGCCATCGGCCAAGGTAGCGGAATAAGCCAACGTATCGCCATCCGGATCGGTAAAGGCCCCCGAGGGAACGGTATAGCTGAAGGTGGCGCCTTGGGCGGCTGCCTGATCGGCCAGCGCAGTCACCAGTGTCGGCGTCCGGTTCGGGGCGCCGATGGTCATGTTGACGTACTCGCCGGCCGAGTAGTTGTAGTTGTCGGTTCCCCACAGGATGAACTGCAGCGTGCCGACATCGCCTGCGCCCGGCGTACCGGACATGATGCCGGTGGCCGAGTCGAAATGCAGCCAGGCAGGCACAGCGGAACCATCCGGCATTTTGATGCTGTAGGTAATCGAGTCCCAAACATCCGGGTCGGTAATGGTATTCGCCGGTACGGTGTAGCTGAACGAAGTGCCGGCTTTGGCCTGCAAGGTCGGCAAGTAGCTATTAACCGTCGGCGAATGGTTGTTGTTCGCCCGGTCGACCACGGTCTGAATCATGGCCTGATCCCAGACCGTACCGTTGGCAAACTCCACCCGATCAATCTTGTGATCAGCCGCCAGGCCGTCAATGGTCGTCGAAGCGCCGTAGTAATCGATGAAACCAATTTGGTCGTTGGTTCCCTTGATCTTCAGGAACATGTTCGTGCCGTACTGGAAGGCCAGCACGTCATTGGCGGTAATGCCCGCACCGAAACGCAGGGTGTCGGAAGCACTCAGGATGTCCGTGGTATCGATCGAGTCCTGGCCATCGCCCCGGTTGAAGACATAGGTGTCGTTGCCGAGGTCACCCGACAGGTAGTCGTTGCCCAGGCCGCCGGTCAGCACGTTGTTGCCGACATTGCCCCACAGACCGTTGTCCATCGCGTTGCCGGTCGCCGACAGATCGGCATCGCCATTGACCGCCAGGCGTTCGAGATTGGCCCCCAGAGTCCAACTGACCGTGGAGCGCACCATTTCGTAGCCTTCGTTGGCATTCTCGACAATGACGTCACCGGCATCGTCGATTTCGTAGTAGTCGTCGCCAGCGCCACCAATCATCGTGTCCTGGCCGACATCACCAAACAGCGCATCGTTGCCGCCGCCACCGATCAGCGTGTCATTCCCGGCCATACCCCACAGGTTGTTGTCCGCATCGTTGCCGGTAATGACGTTGTCGAGGTCGTTGCCATTGCCCCGATAGATGGTGCCGGTCAGGGTGAGGTTCTCGACACCGCTGGCCAGCAGGTAGGCGGTTTCGAAGCTGCGGATTTCAGTATCGATGCCTTCGTCTACAGACTCGTCGATGCTGTCTCCCTGGCTATCCGTGTAGAAGGTGTCGTTCCCCATTCCACCTGACATGCCATCGGCCCCAGTACCGCCATCAAGAACGTCATTGCCGGCACCACCTTGCAACCAATCATTGCCGGCACCGCCATACAGACGGTTGTTGCCATCATTGCCGCTCAGCGAATTGCTGGCGTCGTTGCCATACCCATCGACGTTACCCGTCCCGGTCAGGCGGAGTCCTTCCAGTGTACTGGCGAGGGTATAGGTCAGTGCGGTTTCGACGGTGTCGAAGCCTTCACCATCCACTTCGACGATCTGGTCGGACAGAGTGTCGACGACATAGGTGTCATTGCCTGCCTTGCCAATCAATACGTCGGCCCCGGCACCACCATCGAGGCGGTTGTCATAGTCATTGCCGGTCAGGGTGTTGGCCAGCGCATTGCCAGTGCCGTTGATGTAACCGCCTTCGGCTTCGAGAATCAAGTTTTCCACGTTGCCCGAGAGTGTGTAGTTGGTCGCTGCACGGATCGTGTCGATGCCTTCACCTGCATTTTCGATCACGATATCTTCGGCTCGGTCGACATAGAAGGTGTCATCGCCCAGGCCGCCGGACAGGGTGTCAATGCCCGATCCGCCATCAAGGCTATCGTTGCCAGCACCGCCATCAATAACATCATCACCGCCTTCACCGCGCAATACGTCGTTTCCGGCCATGCCTAGAATCTGGTTAGCCCCATTGTTGCCGATCAACTCGTTGGCTTCGTCATTGCCGGTGGCATTGATGTTGTCATAGCCAACCAAGAGAAGGTTTTCGAGATTGGCGGAAAGGGTGATACTTACCGAACTGTTGACGGTTTCGATGCCCTCGCCAGCGGCTTCCGTAATGGTATCGCCTACGTCATCGACGATATAGGCGTCGTCGCCCAAACCACCGGCCATGGCATCGGCGCCAGTGCCACCATCCAGCAGATCACTGCCAGCACCGCCCACCAGGGTGTCGTTGCCCTCGTTGCCTTCCAGCAGATCGCTACCGCTGCCACCGTTCAGGCTGTCATTGCCGGCTTGGCCATGCAGATGGTCATCGTCGTTGCCACCGGCCAGGCTGTCATCGCCCGTGCCACCGTAGAGATTGTCGATGCCGTCTCCGCCATCCAGCGTATCGTTTCCGTCAGCCCCTTGAAGCTCGTCATTCCCAGCAAGACCCAGAAGGATGTTGGCACCGCTGTTGCCGACAAGGAGGTTAGCCGCGGTGTTGCCGGTGGCGTTCAGATTGTCGGTGCCGACCAAGGTAGCATTTTCGACGTTCGTAGACAGGGTCAGACTTGCCGATGCGGTTACCGAATCGAGGCCTTCGCCATTCAATTCAGTAATCGTGTCCCCGGCATCATCGACAACGTAGGTGTCGTTGCCGGCACCGCCGGTCATGGCATCGGCGCCCGTACCACCATCCAGTTGGTCGTCGCCCATGCCGCCGTTCAGGGTGTCGTTGTCAGCGCCGCCGAGCAGGCGGTCATTGCCATCACCGCCTTGAAGACTATCAACGCCGGTTTCGCCATAGAGCACATCGTTGCCCACTCCGCCGGTCAATTGGTCGTTGCCATCGCCGCCGTTGATGTTGTCGTTGCCAGTGCCTCCGTCGACGATGTCGTTGCCAGCGCGGGCAAAGATCAGATCATCTCCGCCGAGAGCGTTGATCGTATCCGCAACCGAGCTACCGTCGAGCACATCGGCAATTTCCGTGGGGACCAGCGTCATCTGGATCAGAGCGCTGGCATCCAGAATTTGCGTCTCGCCGTTGTCCTTTTTGAGAACCAGATTGCTCTGCGGCTCTCCGTTCTTGAAAAATTCAGCAAGGACGATTTTGTCGGTAGCGCTGCTCTGGAAACCAACGACCAGATCGGCACCTGAGCGACTGAAGGTCATTTCTTCAATGGTCAGGTCGCCGATGTAAACCCAAGTGTCATCCAGATAATCTTCGTGAATGGTGTCCTGTCCATCGCCGCGACCGAAATAGTATTTGTCGATGCCAGTGCCGCCGTAGAGTTGATCGTTACCACGTCCGCCAGCGAGATAATCTGCACCAGCATTGCCGTAGAGCGTATCGTTGCCGTTGCCGCCATCCAACACATCGTCACCAGCATTTCCAGTTAAGGTGTCATTGCCACCAAGTCCTTGAAGGATATCCCCACCAGAGGTGCCCGCTAGGTTGTCGTTATATTCAGTTCCTACGATAGCAAAAGCGCTGTCCACAATCGCAGCCACATCAATTCCAAGAGGGATAAAATTTTGAGTGAAGGAAGCAATATCCATTGCTACCTGAGCTCCCATTCCCTTTAGCGTACGGACAAACTCTGATAGTAATTCCTTCCCCGCAGAACGATTTACAAGAATTTCGGAACTTAACTCGGCAGCAACCAAATCCAAATTTCCAGTTAATACATTCGTGCTCTCATTCCAATTAAATACAACCTTGTCATACAGGGGTTTAAGGAAAGTCTGCGCCGCCAGTTTGCTATAGACCAATTCAGACAGTTGGTTGAAGGCGTCCAATAATATTGGTGCGGCATTCCCATGAGGATTGGGATCTTGTGTTCCCCAGCACCAGACGCCATACCACTCTTGTCCCAGAAACTCTTCGAGCGCTTCTAACTTTCTAGCATCCCCAATGACATTTCCATAAATCATTGAGGCGGCGCGGCTATTGGGGTCAATGTTTTCTACCCCAGCCCACTTGAATATAATCTGTTGGGTTAGCGCTGCACGTTCTGCAGCCGAGGTTGCATTTGAAAATTGCAAAACAGAATTTTTTAAGCCACCACTTTGATCTCTAGCCATGGCTTGATGTAAATCATAAACCTTGCCAAATCCCTGCATATCAGGCAGAAGAGCGATGTCTTCAGGTATATCAATCAAATTTGTCGCAATGCTAAATGTTTGGTTTGTATCAAACCAAATATCCTCAGCGACCCTGTTTAGCCCCGAGTCTGTTGTATAACCCCCTATTTGCCTGTGCTCGTTGCCATTTGAATCAATTAGGCTCGAAGAATTGTATCCAACATTGACACTCCGAACCCCTGAATCATTTAGGGAAAATAACTCGTTCTCCTGCGATTGCCCATCACGATTTAAGTCTCTCCAAACACGAAGCGTTTCGAATGCAGAATCATTTGAGTCGACTTTTCCATCAAAGTTGTCATCAAGCTCTTGAAGTGCAATAAATCCGTTGGAGGCTTTTTGCCCATTTTTCAAAAAAGTCTCACTGCCAAACAATTCTAAGCCAGAATCGATTTTTCCATTCCCATTGAGATCCCGAACAAGAAATCCGTCATCTTGACTAATCCATCCTGACTGCTCGGCAAATCCATCGCCTGCATGGTCGAAGTACACACCGCCGGAATTGGATAGAGTTTCAATTCCATCACCATCTAAGTCCAAAACAATTGGCGACGGTTTTTTTGAGGCTGTTTTTGTCTTATCTTTAATGTCTGAGATGACTGGGTTGCCGCCAAAAAGATCGCCAATTGTCGGATCGAAGCCTGGGTTTTTTAGTTTAAAAATAGTGTACCCAATGCCTGCAACAGTAAGCCCAACTGCAACGACTGGTGCGCCAACAATAGAGCCAACACCTGCACCAATGGTTAAAATGTCGCCAATAGTTAGTCCAGAAGGGCTTGTTCCTGTTTTTCCTATATTTACCCCAACAACAGCTGCCGACCCCAATTGACCGACGGGTCCAGGAAACATGGAAGCAGCATTTCCTATCGCCGTAATTGTTCCAACAATCGCTCCACTACCATCACCTGCTTGCGCACTTACCGAAGCGCCAATTACACCGTCAACAGTACCTATTTGACCAGAAATATTTCCAGTAAAAAGCATAACGCCATCGGAATAGCCCGCCATCATTTTCTCCTTTGATTCTCAAAGAATTTAACAGTAATTGCCAGCAAAAAAAGCACAACGGAAAAAATTAAAAAATTGACCGCCCTAGATGAGGCCATCGCAGCGCGATTTGATATTTCTTTTTCAAAATCATTGTTAATAAACTCGACTGCCACTCCAAATGGCGTTTCAAGCTCACCTTTTACCAAAACACCTCTTTCACTATTTGTTGTGGCGACACGTAAATACTTCGCCTTCACAGGAGTTTTGTAATATTCTTCAGTACATAATATTGCTTCGACGCCGTTGCATCCCGCAGTGAATATTTTTACGCCATTCTGATACACAACGACTCGTGGTTCCGTTCCCCTAGGAGATTTCATTACAATAAATTTTACATCTGTAAAAGTGACTTGGTTCGCCTCTGCGCCAGCACCAAATAAATCAACATCCGGATCAAAAAAAAGAAAGATAGCCCCAATAAGCATGGAAATAACCCCTGTGCTTATAAAAATACCAAACAGTCGATTTTTTTTAAATGTAGTATTATCGGCGGGTAAAAAATTTGTTTTGTCGCCATGCTGTTTGGTCGGTTGTGATAATTGTTTATTATTGTTATTTATCATCCTCAATCACCTCCATCTTCCGACTCGTATTTACGCCCAGTTCAATAACCTCATCCACCATCAACCCTCGCGGAATCTGATGAGTAATAAACAGCATCGTCACCCTCCCCTTTAGCTTGTTGATGGTTCTCGCAAAGTGTTCAGCCGTCTGCTGATCCAGGTTCGATACCGCTTCATCGAAAACCAGAATCTTCGGCCGCTTGAGTAGGGCTCTGGCGATGGCAATCCGCTGCCGCTGCCCACCCGATAGCCCCGTCCCGCGCTCCCCAATCTCCGTCTGATACCCATCGTTGAGTTGCTCGATGACTTCGTGAATCTCCGCTGCTTTGCACGCTTGGATCACATCCTCGAAGCTGGCATGCGGATGCGCCATGACCAGATTGTCGTAGAGGGTGCCGGCGAAGAGCACGGTTTCCTGGGGGACGACGCCGAAGGTGGTTCTCAGTTCGTTGGCGGCGAGGTGGCGGATGTCTTTGCCATCCAGATTGATCTGCCCTTCGTTGGGCTGGTAGAAGCCTAGCAGGAGTTTGGTGAGCGTGCTCTTGCCGCAGCCGCTGGGGCCCATGAGCACGGTGAGGTGGCCAGGTTTGAGAGTTATGTTCAGGTTACGGTAGAGCCAGGGGTGGTGTTCGGAGTAGCGGAAGGCGAGATGGCTGAGGTCGATGCGGCCAGGGCCGCTGTTTTCTCTTGTCGGCGTCAGGGTATGCGGTTCCTGCGGCATATCGAGAATGTCGCCGAGACGTTTGACGGCGATGTTGGCTTGCTGGAACTCCTGCCACAGACCAACCATGCGCAGTAATGGCTGGCTCATCCGTCCGGCAAACATCTGAAAGGCCACCAGCATGCCGACCGTGAAACCATCGTTCTGCATGACCAGCAAAGCGCCAACGACCAGGATGGCCAAGGTCATGACTTGTTCGAGGCCGTTGCTGATCACGTTGTAGGTATTGCCAACCTGCTTGGTGGAGAAACCGGCCGCGAGGTATTGAGCCAGAAAGTCGCCGTACTTTTTGTCGATGTCGGCTTCCATCTGCAGGGACTTCACCGTAGCCATGCCGGAGACGTATTCAGTAAGAAAGGCCTGGTTTCTCGCACCGAGCATGAACTGCTGGTTCAGCTTGTCGCGGAAGACTGGTGCGACGAGGAAACTGATGACGGCGATGGCCCCCAGCAGGCCAACAGCGATCAGCGACAGTTGCCAGCTATAGGCGAACATCACCGCGAGGAAAATGAGCAGGAAAGGCAGATCAAGGATCAGCGTGACGGCAGCTCCGGAGACGAATTCGCGGATGGTCTCTACGCCGTGCAGTCGGGCAACGAGGGTGCCGGTCGGACGGTTCTCGAAATACGGCAAGGGTAAGCGCAACAGATGCCGGAAGACCTGGCTGCCGAGCACGGCGTCGATCCGGTTACCTGTGTGCAACACGAGATATTGACGTAGCCAGCTCATGCCACTGGTAAAGAGCATGAACATAACCAGGGCAACGCCAAGGACGATCAGCGTGCTGTGCGTCTGGTGAACGACGACCTTGTCGATGATGACTTGCGTGAAAAGCGGTGTAGCCAGACCAACCAACTGGATGGCCAAGCTGGCAAGCAATACGTCGCGCCAGACGCTCTTGTGTTTGAGTAGTTCGGGAACGAACCAACGAAAGCCGAAGGATTTGGTTTCAGCTTCGAAACCGGGAATAGCCTCTTCTTTGCCCTGTGTTTCCCGAGCAACGAGGATCAGTTCGGGTTCGAACTGGAGTTTGGCTTCGTCGGCGGTGATCGTTTCGGGTGCTTGCGAACCGGCCCGAAAGTAGAGCAGTTTGTGGCCGTCTGTCTTGAGGATAAGGACTGAGAGCGCTTTGACGCCAGGCTGGGACTCCGTTTCCGGAATGGCACGCAGGAAGGCGATAGCCGGGAGAGGAAGCGCTTGCCATTCCGCAGGGTGAGTGCCTTGCCCCGTTTTGAATCCCAAGGCACGAGCCGCTTCATGGAAGGTGGCAAGGCTATGCGGCGGCGGAAATTCCTGCTCGATCAGCTTGGGATCGAAGGGAGTGCGATAGAGATTGCACAGACTGCCGAGCAGCCACAGCAATTCCTGATACCCCAACTCTCCCTGTGACGTTTGCATTGCCCAAACTTGTTTTTATGAAGATTGGGCATTCTGCGGTCAGGTTGATGCCAGGTCAATATCGCCAATGGCATAGATGGTGCTCACCGGGCCTGACAACTTGATCCGCTCAGCTTGGTTTGGCCGTGGCGTTCAAGGCGCCAGCTTGTTTGAGCGTACGCCATGGATTCACAAACATTTTGATGAGTGTCCCGGCAATACAGAACCAGATTGCACCAAGGCCGATCTGGGTCAGATCGCGCTTCCATGGGATTGCAGTCTCCAGCCCTGCCAACTGGAGAATAGCGGCCGCAAAGACCAGGCTGACCAGCGTCACCTGAAACCAGCCATACATTGGCATCAGCCGACTGGTATCGATGATCAGTTCCTGTCGGGTGACCCGAAGGTGACCCGCTCGCTTGAGCCAGCGAATCTCGTCGTCGAGCAGGTCATACTTGGTCTGAAATTCGACGACCTGCGGGCGAACCGTCGAAGTGGCGTTGAAGCCGAAGCGATATTTGAATAAGCGTTCATTGCCCACTGCCAGCTCATCCAGCTTGGTTTTCGAGGCGGTGGCCAGCAACAGCTTGATCGAACCTGGAATGAAATACTCGTGATAGTCGCGCCCAGCCGCCCTTTGCTCCAAGGCAAGGTTGAGTTGAGCTGAGTCGAAGTGCGGGGTATCGCTCATGGTTTGGGGCTCCGTATCGGTCAGTGTTCGTGGAAATCCCGGCCGGCCACCTTGCTGAAGGCGCCGGTATTGATCTGGAGTGTTGAGGTCGAAGCGCTACCCCGCGTCAAGGCCGCCACTTTGTCGATCGGCTTTCTGGCCTCGAAGTGGGCCGTGGCAGCGGCGAGCAGATTACGCCGCTGGGCACCGGGATCTTGGGTCCAGAGTTGGCCGTTGTAGAGTTCAAGCGCGAGTTCAGCATCCGAATCGGTGGGCGCGATTTCATCGAGAAAGGCCTTGATATCGGGTTCCGCAGCCGCTTCCTGCAAGCGCCCGTCGCGAATCAGGAGCAGCAAGGCCTTGGCGGTTGTATTGCCATCGATCACCGCCGAGCGGGCGACGGCAATCTGTAGCCGGATGGTGCGCAGCAGATCGAGGTCGATGCCACTGCCGCCGGTTACAGTACCTTCACCGGTCAGCAGCCAATCCACCGAGATACCGAAGGTGGTCCGGATCGCATGCAAGAACTCGGCACCGGGTTTCTTCTGGCCGCGCACGACATCGCTGACGAAGCCCGCCGACACGCCGAGTTGCCGGGCAAATTCGGATTGGTTAAGGCCGGTGTGGGCAATTGCTTGGCCGACCCGAGTAGCGAATCCGTCTAATCCGGGCGGTGTTGACCCAGAAATATCTTGATTGAGAGTTCTCATTGAGCGTATATTTATCGCTATCGCGAATTTCGTTGGCTATTGAGAGATAGCCTACTCTCTGAAAGAAGGTATGTCACCTCAACTGACCATGGATGCTGTCGAGATAAACTACCGCCTGCGCCGCCTGGGCAAGACCCAGGCGCAAATCGCCCGTGAGGTCGGCGTCTCGGGAGGTGTGGTGAGCAACGTGATTCACGGGCGGATTACCGCCTATGCAGTGGCTCAGCACATTGCCGGCCTGCTCGGTTTGCGGATCGAGGACATCTGGCCGGAGCGTTACATCTTCAAGCCGCGTCAGCGGCAAAGCCACAGGGAGGATATGCCATGAGTTGACCACGATCAGTGCTGTAAAGATCGAGGCCACATGGCAAGAAGGGCTCAGGAGTGGAGTCCAGAGCCCTTCTTTGGAGATGTCATTCCGTACCGGGTGACACGTTGATTCTCCTTGCCCTGCGTGCCGGCGTCAAGTGCCGACTGGCCTCGCGCATCCCGAAAATTCAGGAACGTTGCCCAAAGGCAATCAAGGAGATTTCATGAAAACCCCCATCCCCGTTCAGCGCGACATCGTTCGCCTGATCGACAAGGGCTTGAGCAGTCGCGCCGTCGGCCGCCAGCTCTCCATTTCCCACAATACGGTTGAATTGCTGCGCACCCGGCTGGCTGCCACCGGCCTGACACAAGCGGATTTGTCGGTGCTCGACAATGAAGCATTCGCCATTCGTCTCGGCACGGCCCGTAACTCGAACCCTTCCGGCAAGATCGTTCCCGACTGGGATGTGGTACGCGAAGAATTATCGCAACGGGACATGACTCTCAGCCTGATCTGGGAAGAATACCGCCAGGCGAACCATGAACACTTGGCTGATTGCCTGTGTTATTCCCAATTCCAAAAACGCTACAAGGCTTGGCTCAAGACCCAGCGCATGAGCATGCGGCAGTTCCATAAGCCGGGTGACCAACTGTTCGTTGATTTCTGCGGTCGGACGATGCCGATCACCAATCCGGAAACTGGCGAACAGACGCCGGCGCAAGTGTTCGTCGGCGTGCTGGGTGGTTCGTCGTATACCTTTGCCTATGCTGTGCCGAGCCAGAAAATTGCTGACTGGATTGCCTGCCATGTGAAGGCCTTCGAGTTCTTCGGCGGCGTGCCGCAACAGGTGGTGCCGGACAATCTGAAATCGGCAGTAATCAAGCATACGCCGCAGGAGGTCATTACCAATGCGGCCTATGCCGACTGTGCCGAGCATTACGATGTGTTGATCAACCCGGCGCGCAGCCGCAAGCCTAAGGACAAATCGCTGGCCGAGGTCGGTGTGCAGATCGTCCAGCGCTGGGTATTGGCTCCGTTGCGCAAGCGGACCTTTTTCAGCGTCGAGGAACTCAATGTCGAAATTGCTAAGCGGATCGAGTTGCTGAACAACAAGGTCAGCAAGAAATACAAGCAGAGCCGGACGCAACGCTTCATGGAGCTGGATCTGCCGGCGCTGCGGCCATTGCCTCTGCATCCCTATGAGAGTGTTGCCTGGAAATACAAGGTGCGCGTGGCCGAGGACTATCACGTCGAGTACGAGGGCAGTTTCTACTCGGTGCCCTATCAGTACCGGATGCATCAGGTGGACTTGCGGGCTACTCGTACCACACTGGAAGTATTGCTGAATCGGAACCGCATCGCCAGCCATGTACTGTTGGCAACGCCGGGACGCCGGACCTTGGAGGATCACATGCCGATCCAGCATTTGCGGCAGACGGAACAAGATCCCGATTCTCTGCTGGAATGGGCGGAAGGCATCGGCCCCAACGTGCTGGCTTGGGTGCGGGGCAATTTGCAGCAACGTCGGGATTTCGCGAACGGTGTGAAGTCGGCCCGCAATTTGCGGCGCTGGGCTCGGGAAGAGCAAGCCCATGATCGGCTGGATGGCGCCTGCGCTTTCGCCTTGAAGATCGGCGTGCTGACGTTCAATCGTTTGAAGTCGATCATTACCAATCGGAGTGATCTGCGCCTGCCGGTCGAACCGACGGCCTGGGTACAGAAGCATGGCAATTTGCGCGGCGCTGAATACTACGCACAACAGGGAGGTATCTCATGCTGAACCAGCAAACCATGGCCCAGCTTCAAGCGCTCGGCTTGCAAGGGATGTTGCGGGCATTGAATCGGCAACTCGATGATCCTTCTATTCAGAAACTCAATTTCGATGAGCGCTTTGCGCTGCTGCTCGATGCGGAAACCGGTGACCGGGAGGGCCGGAAGATTGAACGGCTGTTGAAGTCCGCCAAAATGCGTCAAGCCAATGCCTGCCTGGAGGATGTCGACTATCGGGCGACTCGCGGTATCGATCCCGCGCAGGTTGCCAGCCTGGGAGATTGTGCCTGGATTACTCGGCGGCAGAACCTGGTGCTGACAGGATTGACGGGCACAGGGAAATCTTGGCTGGCCTGTGCGTTTGGCAAGCAGGCGTGTCGCTCTGGGCATTCAGTTTATTTCACGACGGCAACCCAGCTTTACGAGAACCTGATTGCTGCGCAGGCCGATGGCACCTTGTCGAAACTGCGCCGGCAACTCGTGAAGACCCAACTATTGATCATTGATGATTTTGGTATCGGTGGGGTCGATGTTCATCTGGGGCCGATCTTGCTGGATATCATCGATCAGCAGTCGATGCAGGGATCATTGTTGATCACCAGCCAGTTTCCACAGGAGAAGTGGTACGACCTGTTCAACGATCCGACTGTGGCTGATGCAATCCTGGATCGGATCGTGCACCGGGCGCATTTCATGGAACTGAAAGGAGAATCGATGCGGAAGGTGCGGGCGAAGAAGAGCTGATCGTCCTACCGAGATTGCCACCCCGTTTCGGCGGGGTGGTCAACTACTCGAAATCAGTGGTCAGGTCCGGTGAGATTGCCTGGTCAGGTCGGATGCGTTTGGGTGGTCAACTGGAGGGAGATTTCGCA
>NZ_JAGKSE010000036.1:0-16288 GCF_017939685.1 Acidovorax sp. JG5 | reverse complement strand
TGAAGCCGCGGTCTGTGACGGCCACGCCGGCCTTTTCAGCGGCAATCTTCTTGCCGTTGGGGGTGCGGCCCACGGCCTGCAGCACCAGGTCGTAGGTGCCTTCGCTCTTCGTGCCGTCCAGGCCCTCGAACTGCACCTGGATGCCTTCGGGCGTGGCCTGGGCGCCCACGGTCTTGGTCTTGAGCAGGATGTTGTCGAAGCGGTGCTTGTTCATCTTCTCCCAGACCTTGACGAGGTCGCGGTCCGCGCCCTGCATCAGGCCGTCCATCATCTCGACCACGTCCAGGCGGGCGCCCAGCGTGCTGTACACCGTGCCCATTTCCAGGCCGATGATGCCGCCGCCGACGATGAGCATCTTTTGGGGCACGCCCTGCAGCGCCAGTGCGCCGGTGGAGTCCACCACGCGCGGATCGTCGGGCATGAAGGGCAGGCGCACGGCCTGGCTGCCAGCGGCGATGATGGCCTTCTTGAACGCCACCACCTTTTTGCTGCCGGTCTTGTCCTGGCCGGTGCCGGTGGTTTCTTCCACTTCGAGGTGGTTGGCACCCACAAAGGCGCCGTAGCCACGCACGATGGTGACCTTGCGCATCTTGGCCATCTGGCCCAGGCCGCCGGTGAGCTTGGCGATGACCTTTTCCTTGTGGCCGCGCAGCTTGTCCACGTTTACGGTGGGCGCGCCGAAGTCCACACCCAGGTCGGCCATGTGCGACACTTCGTCCATCACGGCGGCCACATGCAGCAGCGCCTTCGAGGGAATGCAGCCGACATTCAGGCACACGCCGCCCAGCTGGGCATAGCGCTCGACCAGCACGACCTTGAGGCCCAGGTCGGCAGCGCGGAAAGCGGCGCTGTAGCCGCCGGGGCCGCCGCCAAGCACAAGCACGTCGCACTCCAGGTCGGCGCTACCGGCAAAGCTCTTAGCTTCTGTTTTGATAGCTGCTTGCGCTTGCGCTGCGGGCGCTGGAGCTGGTTTTTGCTCCAAAACTGCGGGTGCAGCAGCGGGCGCTGCGGCCTGCGCCGTCTCCAGCGTGAGCAGCACGCTGCCTTCTGCGATCTTGTCGCCGAGCTTCACCTTGAGCTCCTTGACCACGCCCGCGTGGCTGGACGGAATCTCCATGGAGGCCTTGTCGGACTCCACGGTGACCAGGCTTTGCTCGGCCTTGATGGTGTCGCCGGGTTGAACCAGCACTTCGATGACGCCCACTTCGGCGAAGTCGCCAATGTCGGGGACTTGGATATCGATCACTGCCATGTTCATGTTCCTTTCACAGCAGGATGCGGCGGTAGTCCGCCAGGATTTGGCCCAGGTACACGTTGAAGCGTGCAGCGGCAGCGCCGTCGATGACGCGGTGATCCCAGGTGAGCGACAGCGGCAGCATGAGGCGCGGCACAAACTGCTTGCCGTCCCACACGGGCTCCATCTGGCTCTTGCACACGCCCAGAATGGCCACCTCGGGCGCGTTGATGATGGGCGTGAAGTAGCGCCCACCAATGCCGCCCAGGCTGGAGATGGTGAAGCAGGCGCCGCTCATGTCGGCCGGGCCCAGCTTGCCGTCTCTGGCCTTCTTGGCCAGCTCGCTCATTTCCTGGCTGATCTGGAAGATGCCTTTCTTGTCTGCGTCCTTCAGCACGGGAACCACCAGGCCATTGGGCGTATCCGCCGCAAAGCCGATATGGAAGTACTGCTTGTACACCAGGCTGTCGCCGTCCAGGCTGCTATTGAAGTCGGGGAACTTCTTGAGCGCGGCCACGCAGGCCTTGATGAGGAACGCGAGCATGGTGACCTTGATGCCACTCTTCTCGTTTTCCTTGTTGAGCTGGACACGGAACGCCTCCAGATCGGTGATGTCGGCGTCGTCGTGGTTGGTCACGGCGGGAATCACCACCGCGTTGCGCGTGAGGTTGGCGCCGCTGATCTTCTTGATGCGGCCCAGTTCCTTGCGCTCCACCGGGCCGAACTTGCTGAAGTCCACCTTGGGCCAGGGCAGCAGGTCCAGGCCCACGCCCGTGCCGCCACCACCCGCCGGGGCCTTGGCGGCCTGGGCCTTGGTCTGCACGCTGCCGGTCATCACGCGCTGGGTGAAGGCCTGCACGTCAGCAAACAGCTCGGCCAGCACCGCCTGGGCCAGCGGGTGCAGATGGATCTCGGGCTCTTCGAGCAGCACCGTGCTGCCGGGCGGCACGCTGTAGGCCACCGTGAGCACCGGCAGCACCTGCGCCACACCCACCCCCACGTCGCGCAGGTTGGCAGCCACGCCATCCTTGTGCACCAGCAGTTCGTAGCGGCTGGAGCGCCCCAGCTGGCGCACCTCGATGCGGTCGGCCAGGCCCATGCGCTGCAGCCCCGCCGACACGCTGCGCAACACCGCGCCCTGCCCCGCGCCCGGCTGCAAGGCATCGGACAGCAGGGCGTTGATGGCCTGCTGGCCCTCGGCCCCCACAGAGCCCGAACCGCCCTTGTTCCACACCTGGTCGCGCGCGGGCCGCTGGCGCAGCGGGCCCAGGTAAACAATGGCCTCCAGCTCGCGGCGCAGGGCCAGGCTCAGGTCTTGCAGATGGGCGCCATCGGGGCCCAGCAGGGCAATGGCCTCGGCCGAGAATGCAATCGAGCGCTCGGGCGCCAGGTGCAGCCCCTTGCCGCGTGGCCGGGGTTCGCCATCCACCCACACCGCATAGGCCCCGCGCTCCCGGCGCACAGCCCGAAACTCCCGCGCCACGGTGGACAGCGACAGCGCCTGCACCACCACGGCGCCGCTGGCCGTCTGGCCATAGCTGCAGGCAAAGCGGCCCTGGCGCACGCGTTCGCCCTCGGGGCGCTCGAATTCCAGCACGATCTCAAACTGGCGCGGGGTCGCGCCGTGCGCCAGCAACGCGTCAAAGCTGCCCAGGCTGACCATGTCGTGGGCCTCGTCGCCCCCCAGGTTCAGGTGCACCGTGCGATCAGGCGCCGCCGCGGTCTGCTTGAGCAGCAGCAGGCTTTGCAGCAAGGTGGATTTGCCCGACGAATTGCTGCCCAGCAGCATGGTGACCGGCGCCAGCCGCACGCTGCCACTGTCGCGCCAGGCCTTGAGGTTCTTGAGCTGCAGGTGCTTGATCATGTGCGTCGATTCGCCGCCCCAGCGCGGCAGGTGGTGGGCTGCGGGCTAACGCCCGCTTCGGGCCGGTTCAGGCCAATGCGGTGGGCTCGCGGTAGAAAAGTTGCCGCGTCTTCACCGGCGCCACGGCCTTGGAAAACGGCGTGGCCCTGCACCAAGCCTGCGACGTAGCTGAAGGCAAGGCAGCCAGGGAAGTCGCCTGGCTCTGAATCCAAGGCTGCGGTCAAACCCGGCGCCGGATCAGCGCGTGAACACGGTGTGCGGCGCTGCCGCGCAGCTGCAACATGACGGTGGATTCTTCAACTTCATCTGAACATCGCCTCTGGTGCAGTTACTGCGTGATGCAGTGGCTTACTACGAGGGCTTGAGCGTGACGGTCGAGCAGTTGCTGACGGATAACGGCTCAGCCTTCCGATCCAAGGACTTCGCGCAAGCGTGCAAGCAGTTGGGCATATGGCTTCACCTACCAGCATTCAAGCGAGAGGGTTGCCGCGTTGGATTACTGGAATCACCACTACAACTGGCACCGCCCGCACCAGGGAATAGGCGGCATCGCGCCCATATCCATACTCGAACGCTCAGGAAACAACCTGTTGACACTTCACAGCGAGCACACCACTTCGCGCCCCAGCCAGCATCTGCAAAAGCCAAGTCGAACTCAATGCTCCGCAGTGGGGCTGTTCAGCAGTTTCTCCAGGCTGGCACGCAAGCTTAAAAGCTCCTGCTTGAACGTTTCCCGCTGGGCCTGCATGCGCACCGTTGGAGCCAGTACGATCATGGCGTAGGCGCCACGATAGGTATTGATGGCGATGGAGAGTTCCGAAATTCCCGGAATCACCTGGTCTTTCTCCATGGCGTAGCCCTTCTTTCGCACCACGTCGAGCGAGCGCCACAAATCTGCCGCTTGCTGCGGGCTTTCTTGCAGTTCCTGTAGCGCCCAGGCCTGCAGTGAAGCTTCATCCAGGCGTGCCAGCAGCACTTTCCCGGCCGCGGTGATGAGCAGGGGCGGCGTAATTCCCAACTGCGGAACGACACGCAATACCTGCTCTCCGATCACGGCATCCACAACATGCAGTTTTTGCATCTGCAATCTTGCCAAGCAGACCGTTTCCTGCAGCTTCATGGACAGCTGCTGCACATGGGGCTTGAGCACCGGCACCACGTCGGACTGCGTGGTGTAGAGCATCTGCCCCAGCGCCGGCCCCATGCGAAAGCCGGTGGGGCCAGCGGGCTCGACGATGTTTTCGGCCACCAGCGCGTTGATGATGCGCTGCACGGTCGAACGCGGCAAATCCACTTCGGTCGCGATGGCCGCAAGGCTCATTCCGCTGAGATGGCTGTGCGCGCTGAGCGCTCGCATGATGCGCCCCGCGCGGGCGATGACCTGGATGCCGCCGTGGTGGCGGTCATCGGTGTCGGGTGAGTCTGACATTAAAAATGTTTGTACAGAAAAAAGCCGTGAAGGCAAGCGGGGGAGCTTATCGCCTGAGATGCAAGTGGGGTTGATACCCCGGGAAAACACTGATTTTAATCGCCTAGTGATACATTGCACCGCTAAGCGATACAAAAGGACAGCAGCTCCGAACAGGAGCTCTGTCCTTTTGTGTTCCATCCCTGACCCGCTCGCGCGGGGCTGTTTTTGCGAGGAGCGTGAACCCATGAGCGTGAAGTTTTCAACGTCAGTCCGTGCGGCTTTGGCTGTGGCGGCAGCAGGCATGTTGGTGGCATGCGGCGGTCAACCCGAGGGCCAGGGCGGCCCCCAGGGCCCAGCCGCCGTCGGCGTGTATGCCGTGCAGGCCCAGGCAGTGACCTTGAGCACCGAACTGCCCGGCCGCACCGTGGCTTCGCGCGTGGCCGAGGTGCGCCCCCAGACCAGCGGCATCGTGCAAAAGCGCCTGTTTGAAGAGGGCAGCGTGGTCAAGCAGGGCCAGGCGCTGTACCAGATTGACCCGGCCACCATGAATGCGCGCCTGGTCAAGGCCCAGGCCCAGCTGCAAAGCACCGAGAACCTTGCCAAGCGCTATGCCGTGCTGCGCGAGAAAAACGCCATCAGCCAGCAGCAGTACGACGACGCCATGAGTGCCTGGCGCAACGCGCAGGCTGACGTAGAGCTGGCACGCATCGACACCGTCTATGCCAAGGTGCTGTCGCCCATTTCGGGCCGTGTTGGCCGCTCGCAGGTGACCGAGGGCGCGCTGGTCGGCGTGGGCCAGGCGCAGCCCATGGCGACGGTGCAGCAGATCGACCCCATGCATGTGGACATGCAGCAGTCCATGACGGACATCCTGCGCCTGCAGGCAGCCAACGCCCAGGCCAGCGCCAAGGTGCGCCTGGTTCTGGAGGACGGCAGCGTCTATCCCGCGGCGGGCACGCTCAAGTTTTCTGAGGTCAATGTGGATGAAAGCACGGGCTCTGTGACCTTGCGCGCCACCTTTGCCAACCCCGACGGCCTGCTGCGCCCGGGCATGTTTGTGCGCGCCCAGTTGCAGACGGGCACCAAGCCGCAGGCGCTGCTGGTGCCGCAGCAGGCCGTATGGCGCAACACCCAGGGCAAGGCCATGGTGTGGGTGGTGGGCGAAGACAGCATCGCCAAGCCGCGCCCCGTGAATGCGGTGCGCACGGTGGGCAATACCTGGCTGGTCGAAGGCGGCCTGCAGACGGGCGAGAAGGTGGTGACCGAGGGCCTGCAGAAGCTGCGCGGCGAGTCGCCGGTGCAGCCCGAGCCCGCGAAGAACGTCAACATCGTGACCGACCTGTACGCAGCGGCCCCGGGCGCCTGAGGAAGACGCCATGTCCAAGTTCTTCATCAACCGCCCCATCTTTGCGTGGGTGCTGGCCATCGTCGTCATGCTGGCCGGGGTGCTGGCCATCAAGGGCCTGGCCATCAACCAATACCCCAACGTGGCGCCGCCCGCGATTGCGGTTTCCGTGACCTACCCCGGCGCTTCGGCCCAGACCGTGCAGGACACGGTGGTGCAGGTGATCGAGCAGCAGCTCAACGGCCTGGACGGCCTGCGCTACATCACCTCGACGTCGGAGTCCGACGGCTCCATGCAGATCGTGGTGACCTTCGAGCAAGGCACCGACCCCGACATCGCCCAGGTGCAGGTGCAGAACAAGCTGAACCTGGCCACGCCCATGCTGCCGCAGGAAGTGCAGCAGCAGGGCATTCGCGTGGCCAAGTACCAGATGAACTTCATGCTGGTGGTGGGCCTGGTGTCCGAGGACGGCAGCATGAACTCCGCCGACCTGGCGGACTACATCGCCTCCAGCATCCAGGATCCGGTCTCGCGCGTGCAAGGCGTGGGTGACTTCCAGCTGTTCGGCGCGCCGTATGCCATGCGCATCTGGCTCGACCCGGCCAGGCTCAACGCCCACCAGCTCACGCCCACGGACGTGATCGCGGCGGTGCAGTCCCAGAACGTGCAGATTTCCGCCGGTCAGCTCGGCGGCCTGCCCACCATCAACGACAAGGTGCAGCTGCAGGCCACGGTGCTGGGCAAGACCCGCATGAAAACCGCCGACGAGTTCCGCGAGATCATGCTCAAGGTCAAGCCCAACGGCGCGCAGGTGCGCCTGAAGGACGTGGCCGACGTGGCCCTGGGCGGCCAGTTCTCCAGCATCTCCGGCAAGTTCAATGGCCAGCCCGCCTCGGGCCTGGCGCTGCGCCTGGCCACCGGCGGCAACGTGCTGGAGACCGTGGAGGCCGTGCGCGACACCATGGCCAAGCTGGAGGCCAACTACCCGCCCGGCGTGAAGACGGTCTATCCGTATGACACCTCGCCCGTGGTGCAGGTGTCGATCGACTCGGTGGTCAAGACCCTGCTCGAAGCCATCGTGCTGGTGTTCCTGGTGATGCTGCTGTTCCTGCAAAGCGTGCGCGCCACCATCATCCCCACGCTGGCCGTGCCCGTGGTGCTGCTGGGCACCTTCGGCGTGCTGTACATGGCGGGCTTCACCATCAACCTGCTGACCATGTTCGCCATGGTGCTGGCCATCGGCCTGCTGGTGGACGACGCCATCGTGGTGGTGGAAAACGTCGAGCGCCTGATGCACGACGAAGGTCTGTCGCCCAAGGAGGCCACCATCCAGTCCATGGGGCAGATCTCGGGTGCGCTGGTCGGCATTGGCCTGGTGATTTCCGCCGTGTTCGTGCCCATGGCCTTCATGGACGGCTCCACCGGCGTGATCTACCGCCAGTTCGCCATCACCATCGCCTCGGCCATGGGCCTGTCGGTGCTGGTGGCGCTGATCTTCACGCCCGCGCTGTGCGCCACCATCCTGAAGGCGCCCGTGCCGGGCAAAAAGCCCGCCCGGTTCTTTGCCTGGTTCAACCGCGTGTTCAACGCCAGCGCCAGCGGCTACGCCGTGGGCGTGGAGGGCATCCTCAAGCGCAACAAGGGGTTCTTGCTGATCTATGTGCTGCTGCTGGCGGGCCTGGTGGCGCTGTTTGCGCGCATTCCCACGGCATTTCTGCCCGAGGAAGACCAGGGCACGATGATGGTGCTGGTGCAACTGCCCTCCAACGCCTCGGCGGCCCGCACCGACAAGGTGCTGCAGGCCGTCAGCCAGCATTTGCTGGACAACGAAAAAGACACCGTGCAAAGCGTCATGGCGGTCAACGGCTTCAACTTTGCCGGACGAGGCCAGAACTCCGGCCTGCTGTTCGTCGGCCTCAAGCCGTTCGATGACCGCCTGACCGCGCATCAGCACCTCTCGGCGCTGAACGACCGCACCTGGGGCTTTGTCAGCCAGATCAAGGATGCGATGGTCATCCCCATCGTGCCGCCCGCCATCATGGAGCTGGGCAACGCCACGGGCTACGACTTCTTCCTGCAGGACAACGGCGGCGTGGGCCACGAAGTGCTGATGGAGGCGCGCAACCAGATGCTGGGCATGGCCGCGCAAGAGCCCAAGCTGGCCCTGGTGCGCCCCCAGGGGCTTTCGGACGAGCCGCAGTACCAGGTCGAGATCGACGACGAAAAGGCGCGCGCGCTGAACCTGAACCTGTCGGACATCAACGCCACCATGTCCGTGGCCTGGGGCTCCGCCTACGTCAACGACTTCATCGACCGAGGCCGCGTGAAAAAGGTGTACCTGCAGGGCAAGGCCGAGTCCCGCGTGGGCCCGGACGACTTTGACAAATGGTACGTGCGCAACAACCTGGGCCAGATGGTGCCGTTCAGCGCCTTCTCCACCGGCAAATGGGTCTATGGATCGGCCAAGCTGGAGCGCTACAACGGCATACCCGCCGTGGAAATCGTGGGCAGCACGGCCCCCGGCGTGAGCACCGGCGAGGCCATGGCCATCATCGAAGGGCTGGCCAGGCAGCTGCCTCCCGGCGTGGATCTGGTGTGGACGGGCCTGTCCTACGAGGAAATCAAGGCCGGCAACCAAAGCGCGGGCATCCTGGTGCTGTCGCTGGTGATCGTCTTCCTGTGCCTGGCGGCGCTGTACGAGAGCTGGTCCATCCCGTTCTCGGTGATGCTGGTCGTTCCCCTGGGCATTCTGGGCGCGGTGCTGGCCACGCTGGGCCGCGGGCTGACCAACGACGTGTTCTTCCAGATCGGCATGATCACCACCATGGGCCTGGCGGCCAAGAACGCCATCCTGATCGTGGAGTTCGCGCGCGAGCTGTACGAGGACGAGGGCAAGCCCCTGTTCCAGGCCGTGGTGGAGGCCGCGCGCCTGCGCCTGCGCCCCATCATCATGACCTCCATGGCCTTCGTGCTGGGCGTGCTGCCGCTGGCGATTGCCAAGGGCGCCTCCAGCGGCAGCCAGCACTCCATCGGCACCAGCGTGGTGGGCGGCACCCTGGCGGGCACCTTCCTGGCGGTGTTCTTCGTGCCGCTGTTCTTTTTCGTGGTGGTCAGCGCCAAGGAGCGCTTCATGGGCAAGAAGCGCCCGGCCGCCGAACCCCCAGCCTCTTTGGTCGAGGAGAAACACGCATGAGATTGCACACCCTGACCGGCGCCCTGGCGCTGGCGGGGCTGTTGAGCGCCTGCTCCATGGCCCCCAAATATGAAACGCCCCTCGCCCCCGTGGCCACGAACTGGGCCGTGCCAGCCGGCGTGCGCACGCCAGGCAATGAAGTAGCACTCCCTATTCGGTGGCAGCAGTTCTTTCACCATGCGCAACTTCGCGAGGTGATCCAGTTCACGCTGGACAACAACCGGGATCTGCGCGCGGCGGCACTGAATGTGCAGGCCTTCCAGGCGCTGTACCGCATTCAAAAGTCGCAGAACCTGCCCAGCGTCGGCGTACAGGGCAGCGGTGCGCGCCAGCGCGTGCCCGCGGACTTGGCCGCAGCGCCGCGGGCCGTGGTCTCGGGCAACTACTCCGTGGGGCTGGGCATAGCGGCCTATGAGCTGGACCTGTTCGGCCGGGTGAGCAGTCTCAACGAGCAGGCCTTGCAGCAATATCTGTCTATGGACAGCACGCACAAGGCCACGCAACTTAGCCTGGTGGCAGCCGCCGCCAACGCCTGGATGACCTGGCAGGCCGACCTGCAGATGCTAGAAGTGGTCACGCGCACGCTGGCGGCCAATGAACAGGCGCTGGAGCTGGTCGTGTCGCAGGTAGAAAATGGGATTGCCACCGAGCTGCAGCGCTACCAAGCACAAACCGCAGTGGACAGCGCGCGCGCCCAGCACGCGCAGTTCACGCGCACGGTCGAGCAGGACCTGAACGCACTGCAGGTATTGGTAGGCACGGAACTGCCCGCCAGCGTGCGCAGCGCGCGCGCGCTGCCGCAGGACTGGCAACTCGCGGATCTGCCCGTGGGTCTGCCCTCGCAAGTGCTGGCCCAGCGCCCGGACATCCTGGCCGCCGAGCAGCAGTTGAGGGCGGCCAATGCCAACATCGGAGCGGCGCGCGCGGCGTTCTTTCCGAGTATCTCTCTGACCGCCAGCGCGGGCACTTCCAGCCGCGAACTGTCGGGGCTGTTCGAGGGCGGATCGGGCGCGTGGAGCTTTGCGCCACAGATCAATATCCCGCTGTTCAGCGCAGGCCGCCTGTCGGCCAACCTGGACTACGCCACGCTGCAGAAGGACTTGCGCGTGGCGCAGTATGAAAAATCCATCCAGGATGCGTTCCGCGAGGTCAGCGACGGCCTTTCAGCCCAGCGAACCTACGAGTTGCAAGTCGATGCCAACCAGCAGCTGGTGCAGACCTCGACCAAGTACCTCGACTTGGCGCAGTTGCGCTATCAATCCGGTGTGGATAGCTACTTGACCGTGATCGACGCGCAGCGCACGCTCCTCAGTTCAGAGTTGCAGGCCATACAAGTCTCGTTGCAGCAAGCATTGAGCGAAGTGCAATTGTTCAAGGCTTTGGGTGGTGGAGTGCTCTCCGGCAGCGATAGCGGAAAGAGCTGACACCACGAATACGCACGAGGCACCCATGAAGCTTGCAATATCCCATCCCGAGGTAGAGGAGTCCGTCGCTCCCGTGACCTTTGCAATGGAAGTGATTGGAGGTAAGTACAAGGCACTGATCCTCCTGCACCTGATGTCTGGAACCTTGCGATTCAATGAGCTGCGGCGACTGCTTCCCGAAGCCAGCCAGCGCGTCATGACACTGAATTTGCGCGAGCTCGAAGCCGACGGCATCATCGACCGAAAAATCCATCAAACTATCCCTCCCAAGGTAGAGTATTCATTGACTCCGCTGGGCAGGACACTGATGCCCTTGATCGAAACGATGCGCAATTGGGGCGTCGATCATGTGGGTGAAATCGAGGCCATTCGCAGTGCAGAAAGCCATGCCGCGTCCTTCGAGGTGCGAGAAAAATGGTCAGTGCGATGAAGCGCTCGCAATTCGGTCCCTGAACAGCGTCATGACGTTGAGTCTGGCTATCGGCGCGATGCTTCCGATGCCACTGTGAGGTCGGTGCCAGTGGTCGTGGTGCGGCCAACTGGCTGCTATGGGCTGGATTCTGGTACGTCCAGCCGTCTGCCCGGTCGCGCAAGGCAGTTGGGCTGAACCGCTCCGCCTTGCTGTGGGCCAGCGGCCTGCAGGGCCGCGTGACGCGAGCGTGTACGCCACGTGGAACTCGTGTGATCGGAAGTCAGGGCCATTGTCGTTAGCCATCTACAAGCCTATCCGCAGACGAGTGTCTGCGGATAGGCTTGTCTTCCCTGGTGCTTGAGAAGCGCAATTCCGTGAGGCTTAGCTTTATCAGGTAAAAGCTGGTCGATTCAGACTACTATCGCTTTTTTCCGCCTGACCACGTTGTTGCTGCTCCATGACCCGTGTAGATCGACACATCGCGGCACCCCGCAGGGGGCGCCCCTCAGCCCAAGAAGCACTTTTGGTAGATGAGCGCGTACTGAGCGCGGCAACAACTCTTTTTCTCGAGCTTGGCTTTGGCAGAACCACGCTGGACATGGTGTCCCAGCTTGCAAGGACCGGAAAGTCTGCTTTGTATGCCCGCTACCCCAATAAAGAGTCTCTATTCAGCGCAGTAGTGCAGCACTCCATTCAGACGATGTTTGCACACATGTCGAGCGTCGATTCTCCTAGCGATTACAGAAGTCGGCTGCGGTCTGCAGGGCGACAACTGATTGAAGGAATGCTCCACCCTCGGTGTGTTGCACTCATGCGTATCACCGCTGCGGAGGCCCACAACTTCCCAGAGCTTGCACTGCTCGCTTACCGCGTCAGCTTTGACGGATCTGTGCGCTGCGTGGTCAGTGCGTTGGAAGGGGCGCTGCTGCCTGCGGGTCAAGACATCAAAGAGATTGCACATCGCTTTGTCGAGGTTGCAGTGCAGCCGCTGTCATTTCAAGCTGCATTTGGACTGAACCCCGATGCACTTCGTCAGCGCAGTGCATCCAGCGTGGATGACGCGATTGCTTTGCTCTGCGCAACGGGGCGTCTGACGCTCTGACGTCATTGTCGCCATGATCAATGACGTCAATAGGACTAAAAAGACGAAATCGTCTTTTGTGGTATCTTTTGTCTGATCAACATTGAGGTAAAGCACCATCATGAGCCATCAGCACGCTCTTTGCAGACACCTTGCGCCTGGTGGCAACGTGTCAAAACAGCTGTCTGCCGAACGTCGGCTAGAGTCCATTTATGACGTTTTGCAGCAGACCTACCCTACTTTTGACCAAACAGATGACCCTTGGATGACGAATGGCCTGTCCAGCACACCGTTCAGGTGCCTGGTATCGGTGTGCTTATCCACCATGACGATCACCCCAAGGGTGGTGAGGGCCTGCGTGCCACTGTTTGCCAGAGTGTCCACATTTGAGGAACTGCTCGCCTTGGATGACGAAGAGCTTAAGGCGATCATCAAACCAGTGGCTCACTACAACCGCAAGACGGCAAACCTCAAGGTCATGTGCCGTCAGATTTTGCAGATTTACAAAGGGAAAATCCCAGATACCCACGAAGAACTCAGGAAGCTGCAAGGTGTGGGCAGAAAAGTCGCGGACATCATGATGAACTTCATCTTTCACGAGGACACCATTGCGGTGGACACGCATGTGCTGCGAGTGCTCAACAGGCTTGAGGTAGTTCAGACCGAATCTGCCACGGATAGGCGTTTTAACCGCATGAGGCCAAGTATCGCACCGCGGAAGCGCCATCAAGCCGGCTGAGACACTCGATTTTCCCGCCCAGGTGTCAGGTTCACCACCAGGGTTTGGCGTTCAGGAGAGTGATTTGCGGCGCTCGGCGTGTACCGGGCGCAGAGCCAGTTCGCGGCAAGTCAAAATCGCCGCTTTGTTCATTCACCAACTGATGCGCTGATCGACCTCAAAGTCCGGTGCCGGTTGCGCCGCTAGGTCCCAGTCTGCTGGCTCGGTTTGCGCCCCGTCATCCATCTGCGCATCACTACAGTCATCCCACAGCGGTGGCCCGCGCGCCGGGGAGATGCGGGGTGGCTCTGAATCTGCCCCGATGTGGTCCAGGATGTGCCGGATGTCAGCGCTGTGCGTAATGAACGCGATGATGCGCATATGCCCGCCACACAGCGGACACAAGAGGGGGAACACCTCGTAGATGCGGGCGATCAGCACCGCCCACAGGTAGTGCGCTGCACGCTTGGGCAGCACCGGCTCGCTCTGGGATGGCAGCGCGCTGCTCATCGGTACCACACCAGGCGCGCACTCCCCCGTGCTGATCGACGCGCCCAGCACGGGAGCGGCTTGCGCCGGTGTCGCCAGCGCCGTCACCGCAGCCCTGAGCGGCGAGTTGGGTGCCAGCACACCAAAATAGCGGTGCCGGTGGGTGCGTGGCGGGGGAACCAGCGCGGCAATGCGGTCGATCAGCTCCAGCGGTGTGAGGTGCAGCTCATCAACCTTGGCACCGCGCTTGTCGCTGGTGGGTTCGCTGCGCTGCTTGCCGCAGCGGTACACCAGTTTGCTTCCCTCTTTGCGCAGCCTGTCCATCGCAAAGGGTGGGCGGGCGCAATAGCGCAAGAGCCGCTCAAGGCCTGGACGGTCGTGGGATTCAATGCACACCCCGGCATCCACCGAGAAACCGCTGTGTTTGTACCCCAGCATCTCTTTTGCCTCGAAGTTCTCCAGCAGCCCACGGCCCACAAAGGCGCGCAGGATACGTTTTTGCAGTGTGGTCTGCACTTGTGCCACGGGTGTCGCATCGATGCCGGTGGCAGGGTGGAATACGACACCTGACGCAGAGACTTGCATTGCGGCATCAGCGCTGCCCTCGCCTGCCACCTCCTCAAACACCCCGTCCACCACACAGACGTGGAAGTGGACGTGTTCGTTCAGGCTGGAGCCGAACCTGTGGATGAAGGCCACTGCGCCGATGTGCAGGCTTTCCTTGTCTGCATTGGCCGCGCCAATGCAGTGCGCCTGCAGGCTTTGCGCAATCACCCGCAGGAAGATGCGCAGCACCATATTGAGCACTGGCCCGTCGCGCTGCATGAAGTAACGAAGCCGCTTGGGAACCGACAGCACCCACTGGCGCACCGGCAGGCGGGGGAATACGTGATCGTTCAGGTGCGCTGCTGTCTCCACCATGCGCCGGGTGGTGCACGAGGGGCAGACTCCCCGGCCTTTGCAGGAGAAGGCTACAAAGTAGTCGTGCCCACAGTCGCCGCAGCGAGCGCGGGCAAAGCCATGGGCAAAGATGCCGCACTCAAGATACTTGGCAAACGCTTTGCGCACGAAGGGCTTGGGGGTGTGGTGGTCGCCCTGGCCGTCGAACTGACCCGCGCTGGCCAACTCTAGCCAGGTCTCGTAGTGCTCGGCTACCATTTGGTAGAGCAGCGTGCGTTCGGGGTGGCGTGGGTTGTAGAGCTTGGGCTTGGAAGTGGCTGACATGAATACTGTACAAATGCACAGTATTCTGCGGCGATTGTTTGGGTACGCAAAGCACAAGGCCCGAACCGTCGCCAGTTCGGGCCTTGTCAGGGTAGCTTGGCTGCGGACTTACTTGCGCGCAGGCGGCACATCCGTGCAGCTGCCATGCGCCACTTCCGCCGCCATGCCGATGCTCTCGCCCAGCGTCGGATGCGGGTGGATGGTCTTGCCGATGTCGACAGCGTCCGCACCCATCTCGATGGCCAGGGCGATCTCGCCGATCATGTCGCCCGCATGCGTGCCGACCATGCCGCCGCCCAGGATCTTGCCGTGGCCCCGGCCAGCATGGCCGTCTCCTGATCCTGCTTCGGGGCTGTCGTCGAACAGCAGCTTGGTGACGCCTTCGTCGCGGCCGTTGGCAATGGCGCGGCCCGAGGCCGCCCAGGGGAACAGGCCCTTCTTGACCTTGATGCCCTGCTGCTTGGCCTGGTCTTCGGTCAGGCCCACCCAGGCCACTTCGGGGTCGGTGTAGGCCACGCTGGGGATCACGCGGGCGTTGAAGGCGGCGCTGGCCAGTTCCTTGTTGCCCTGCAATTCGCCGGCGATCACTTCCGCCGCCACATGCGCCTCGTGCACCGCCTTGTGCGCCAGCATGGGCTGGCCCACGATGTCGCCGATGGCGAAGATGTGCGGCACATTGGTGCGCATCTGGATGTCCACGTTGATGAAACCGCGGTCCGTCACAGACACGCCGGCCTTGTCGGCAGCGATCTTCTTGCCGTTGGGGGTGCGGCCCACGGCCTGCAGCACCAGGTCGTACACCTGCGGTTCGGGTGCGGTGCCGCCCTCTTCCGCTGGTGCAAACGTGACCTTGATGCCGTCAGGCGTGGCCTCGGCACCGACGGTCTTGGTCTTCAACATGATGTTGTCGAAGCGCTTCGCGTTCATCTTCTGCCAGATCTTGACGAGGTCGCGGTCGGCGCCCTGCATCAGGCCGTCCATCATTTCGACCACATCCAGGCGCGCGCCCAGCGTGCTGTACACCGTGCCCATTTCGAGGCCGATGATGCCGCCGCCCAAAATCAGCATGCGTTCGGGCACTTCCTTGAGCGCAAGCGCGCCGGTGGAATCAACGACGCGTGGATCGTCGGGCATGAAGGGCAGGCGCACAGCCTGCGAGCCGGCGGCAATGATGGCTTTTTGGAAGGCGATAACCTTCTTGGTGCCGGTCTTCTCCTGGCCCGAGCCGGTGGTTTCTTCCACTTCGACGTGGTTAGCACCGACGAAGGCGCCGTAGCCGCGCACCGTGGTCACCTTGCGCATCTTGGCCATCTGGGCCAGGCCGCCGGTGAGTTTGCCGATGACTTTTTCTTTGTGGCCGCGCAGCGTATCGACATTGACAGTGAGCGCGCCAAAGTCGATGCCTGCCGCTGACAGGTGCGACACCTCGTCGATCACTGCGGCCACGTGCAGCAAGGCTTTGCTGGGGATGCAGCCCACGTTCAGGCACACGCCGCCGAGTTGGGCGTAGCGCTCGACCAGCACCACCTTGAGGCCCAGGTCGGCCGCGCGGAAGGCGGCGCTGTAGCCGCCGGGGCCGCCGCCGAGCACGAGCAGATCGCACTCCAGATCGGCCGTGCCTGCAAAACTCGACGCTACTGGATTGATAGCTGCTTGCGCTTGTGCGGTAAGCGCTGGGGCCTGTTTTTGCTCTGAATTTACTGGGGCAGCTGCGGGCGCTGGCGCAGGTGCAGCGGCAGGTGCTGCAACGCCAGCGCCCTCCACTTCCAGCGTCAGCACCACGGAGCCCTTGGCGACTTTGTCGCCCAGCTTCACGCGCAGTTCTTTGACCACACCCGCGTGGCTGGAGGGAATCTCCATGGAGGCCTTGTCGGACTCCACAGTGATCAGGCT
>NZ_JAGKSE010000035.1:0-16404 GCF_017939685.1 Acidovorax sp. JG5 | reverse complement strand
TCGGATGCGTTTGGGTGGTCAACTGGAGGGAGATTTCGCAGACATGCTGAAAATCGACAATCTCCACGCCTATTACGGCAAAAGCCATGTGCTGCATGGCGTCTCTTTCGATGTCCAACCTGGTGAAATCGTGGCCCTGCTGGGGCGCAATGGTTCGGGCCGCTCCACCACCGCCAAGGCCATCATGGGCCTGGTGGAGTGGGAGGGAAGCCTGCAATGGAAGGGGCAGGCACTCAAGGGCAAGAAGGCCTACGAGATTGCGCACCTGGGGTTGGGCTATGTGCCAGAAAGTCGCGACATCTTCCCCAACCTCACGGTGCACCAGAACCTCATACTCGGGCAAAAAGGCAAGGGCAAGAGCAGCCGCTGGTCGTTTGACGACATGTACAACATGTTTCCCCGCCTCAAGGAGCGCCAGCACATCGAAGCCGGTGTGATGTCGGGCGGCGAGCAGCAGATGCTCACGCTGTGCCGCACCCTGATGGGCGACCCCGACCTCATCATCATTGACGAACCTACCGAGGGCCTGGCCCCCAAGATCGTCGAGTTGGTTGGGCAATACCTGCAGACCATCAAGTCGCGTGGCATTTCGGTGCTGCTGATCGAGCAGAAGCTCACTATCGCCATGACCATTTCCGACCGCACGCTCGTCATGGGGCATGGGAGCATTGTTTTCCAGGGCACGCCGGACACCTTGCGGGCCGACAACCATGTGCGCAAGGAATGGCTGGAAGTCTGATGGGGCGCGCCGCAGTGCCCGCAGTGTGGCAGGCAAGGGATTGCCTGCAAAGAATTCGCAGACCTGTGCCAACGGGTGGTTTTGTCCTGGTTTGCATGGCCTGCACGCTGATGTCCCGGGCGGGACAAATCAGTGCAGGCTAGGCGGCCAGAACTCTCTACAATCAAAATGGCACGACCGTTCTTTTTCTAATTTCCAAGGAACAACAGCATGACCGCTGAATACAAAGTCCACGGCTCCGTTGCCGTGATCACGCTGGCCAATCCTCCCGTCAACGGGCTCGGCCTGTCCACCCGTCAGGGCGTTGTGGACGGTTTGACCCGTGCCAATGACGATGCCGCAGTGACGTCCATCGTCATCACCGGCGCGGGCGGTGCGTTTTCTGGCGGTGCCGACATCAAGGAGTTTGGCACTGACAAATCCCTGCAAGAGCCCAACCTGCATTCCGTGATCGCCGCCGTCGAGAATTCGCCCAAGCCCGTGGTGGCTGCGATCCACTCGGTCTGCATGGGCGGCGGGCTGGAGCTGGCCTTGGGTTGCCACTACCGCATTGCTGCCCCTGGCTGCAGCGTGGCCTTGCCCGAGGTCAAGCTGGGCATCCTGCCCGGCGCAGGCGGTACGCAGCGCCTGCCGCGCGTGGTGGGCGTGGAAGCGGCCCTGAACATGATCGTGAGCGGCGAGCCGGTCAAGAGCGAACTGATTGGTTCCATGCCGGGCCAGAAGCTGTTCGACAAAATGGCTGCATCGCCCGAGGCGCTGGCTGCCGAGGCCCTGGCTTTCGCGCAGAGCGTGGCTGACGTGCGTCCGCTGCCGCTGGTGCGCAACCTGCCTTGCAAGCACCCCCAGGGCGATGCGTACTTCCAGTTCGCGCGCAACATGGTCAAGGGCATGAGCAAGAACTTCCCGGCGCCCGCCAAGTGTGTGGATGCCGTCGAGGCTGCCACCAAGCGCAAGTTTGCCGACGGCCTGCTCTTCGAGCGCGAGCTGTTCATCAACCTGATGTGGACGGCCGAGTCGCGTTCGCTGCGCCACCTGTTCCTGGCCGAGCGTGCGGCGAGCAAGATTCCTGACGTGCCGTCCGACACGCCCAAGCGCGACATCCAGGCCGTGGCTGTGATCGGCGCCGGCACCATGGGCGGCGGCATCGCCATGAACTTCCTGAACGCCGGCATCCCCGTGAAGATGCTGGAGATGAAGCAGGAGGCGCTGGACCGTGGCATCGCCACCATCCGCAAAAACTACGAAGCCCAGGTCAAGAAGGGCAAGCTCAAAGCCGACAAATACGAGCAGCGCATGGCACTGCTGACGACCACGCTCAATTATGCGGATCTCAAGGGCGCCGACCTCGTGATCGAGGCCGTGTTCGAAGAGCTGGGCGTGAAGGAAGCCGTGTTCAAGCAGCTGGATGCCGTGATGAAGCCCGGCGCTATCTTGGCCTCCAACACCTCCACGCTCGACGTCAACAAGATCGCGAATTTCACGAAACGTCCGCAGGACGTGGTGGGCCTGCACTTCTTCAGCCCCGCCAACGTGATGAAGCTGCTCGAAGTGGTGCGCGGCGACGCTACCGCCAAGGACGTGCTCGCCACCGTGATGGCGGTCGCCAAGAAGATCAAGAAGACCGCCGTGGTGTCCGGCGTGTGTGATGGCTTCATTGGCAACCGCATGATCGAGCAATATGGCCGCCAGGGCGGGTTCTTGCTCGACGAAGGCTGCACGCCCGAGCAGGTGGACAAGGCGATGGAAAAATTCGGCATGGCCATGGGCCCGTTCCGCATGGGCGACCTGGCCGGCAATGACATCGGCTGGGCCATCCGCAAGCGCCGCTACACCGAAAAGCCCGGCATGAAGTACAGCAAGACAGCCGACCTGCTGTGCGAGAAAGGCCGCTTCGGCCAGAAGACCGGCGCCGGCTGGTACGACTACGTGCCTGGCAAGCGCGACGCCATCCCGAACGCCGAGGTGGTCAAGATGATCGAAGACCACCGCGCCTCGCTCGGCATCACGCCGCGCAAGATTTCCGACGAAGAAATCGTCCAGCGCCTGGTGTTCAGCCTGGTCAACGAAGCCGCGCACATCCTCGAAGAAGGCATTGCCAACAAGGCCAGCGACATTGATGTGGTCTATATCTTTGGCTACGGCTTCCCGGTGTATCGCGGCGGCCCGCTGAACTATGCCAACGAGGTCGGCCTGTTCAACGTGGTGCAGGCCATGAACCGCTTTGCCAAGAACCCACTGGACGATGCCGCGTTCTGGAAACCCGCGCCGCTGCTGGCCAGGCTTGTGTCGCAAGGCAAGGCGTTCAACTGATTGATGCGAAGCCGCACCGCATGTGCGCGAGCCCTGCTTGCATATAGCCAGGCCGCCACAGGTGTGCTCCAACCCTGAAAGGATTTCCCATGACCTCCGCAGTGATTGTTTCCACCGCCCGCACCCCGCTTGCCAAGAGCTGGAAGGGTTCCTTCAACATGACCCATGGCGCCACGCTCGGCGGCCACGCCGTGCAGCACGCGGTGCAGCGCGCCGGCGTGGACCCGGCCGACATCGACGACGTGCTCATGGGCTGTGCCACGCCCGAAGGCGCCACTGGCGCCAACATCGCGCGCCAGATCGCCTTGCGTGCCGGCCTGCCCATCACGGTGTCGGGCGTCACCGTCAACCGGTTTTGTTCGTCTGGCCTGCAAACCATTGCCATGGCCGCGCAGCGCATCATTGCAGGCGAGGCCGATGTGTTTGTGGCAGGCGGCGTGGAAAGCATCTCCTGTGTACAGCAGGAAATGAACAGCCACATGCTGCAAGACCTGGCTTTGGCCAAGGCCAAGCCCGAGATCTACTGGAGCATGCTGCAAACCGCCGAGCAGGTGGCCAAGCGCTATCACATCGGGCGTGAAGTCATGGACGAATACGGCGCCGCCAGCCAGCAAAAGGCCTGCGCCGCCCAGGCGGCGGGTTTGTTCGACGCCGAAATCGCTCCCATCACCGTCACAGCAGGCGTGGCCGACAAGGTCATGGGCCTCACTACCAAGCAAGTCACCGTGAGCCGCGACGAAGGCACGCGCGAAGGCACCACCGTAGAGGCTATTCAAGGGCTGCGCTCGGCACTGCCCGGCGGCCTGATCTCGGCCGGCAACGCCAGCCAGTTCAGCGATGGCGCCGGCGCCTGCGTGCTGACCAGCGAAGACTACGCCAGCAAAAAGGGCCTCCAACCTCTGGGCCGTTTCCTCGGCTTCGCCGTGGCCGGTTGCGAGCCCGACGAGATGGGTATCGGCCCCGTGTTCGCCGTGCCCAAGGTGCTCAAAAAGCTGGGCCTCACGGTGCAGGACATCGATCTGTGGGAGCTGAACGAAGCCTTTGCCGTGCAGGTGCTGTACTGCCGCGACAAGCTGGGCATCCCTGCAGACCGCCTGAACGTCAACGGCGGCGCCATTGCGCTGGGCCACCCCTACGGTGTTTCGGGCCAGCGCCTTACGGGCCACGCCCTCATCGAAGGCAAGCGCCGCGGTGCCAAGCGCGTGTGCGTGACCATGTGCATCGGTGGTGGTATGGGCGCGGCCGGCGTGTTTGAAGTGCTGTAAGCGCTGGCGACGCCCTGAAGATCAACGCCCCGCACAGGTCGAAAGGTTTGTGCGGGGCGTTTGCTATCTTGTTGATAGCTGTAGACGCTTTGTGGGTGCTCGCTAGAGGTCAAAAACGCTGCTTTTTAGTTCGTCGGGCAATCAAAACAGCTGATCTCCAGGACCGCTAAACCACAGCAGCGCTGAACGACTCGGGCCGCTGCGCAAGCAGATGGGACAGCCGTTGAAGACCCGCCTGCAAGCGGCCACGGTCCTTGATGCTGCCCAAAGAGATGCGAATGGCGTTCACCGATTTGCTGCTCGTTGCGCCCGTGGCGAATGCCTCCGCCGGTGTGACGGCGATGCCGGAGCTAGCGGCTGCATGCGCAAGCTGCGAGGGGTTCCAATACCCCGGCAACTCGAGCCATACATGCAGGCCGTCTCCAGCGCCGCTGTACCGCCCCGCCAGAATATCCCTGGCCATCCGGTGGCGCAGACGCGCCTCCTTGCGTACGCCTTCCATCAATCCGGCAGCCGAACCATCAAGGATCCACTGCGTGGCCAGTGCGGCCGTCACAGGCGCGACCATCAGCGCAAAGGATCTGAGCGCGACCAGGAAACGTTCGCGCTCAATCGGGTCCCGTATGAGCACGAAGGCGACACGCAAGCCGGGCGTCAGGCATTTTGACAAGGTGGAGATGTAGTACACCTGCTCCGGGGCCAACGTGGCAATCGGTGGTGGCGGGGCATCGGCAAGCAGCCAGTAGGGATCGTCCTCGACGATGCGCACATGGCAGCGCATGGCGATGCTGGCGAGTTCCTGGCGCCGGTGTTCCGGCATGGTGATGGTGGTCGGGTTCTGCAATGTCGGGTTGAGGTAGACCAGCGCAGGCTGGTGCTGGCGGCACGCTTGGCTGAGCATGTCAGGCACCATCCCGTGCTGGTCCGCTTCCACCGCAACGATGCGACGGCCGAGCTGGGTTGCTGCGGCACGCAAGCCGGGATAGCTCGTTGGTTCTGTCAATATCACATCGCCAGGCTCCGTCAGCGCAAGGATCAATGCGGCGATCGCCGCTTGCGCGCCCGGACAGACAAGCACCTGCCCTGAATCCAGATAGCCAAACATCGGTGCGAGCCATTGGGCTCCCGCCTTGCGGTCAGAGTCGCTTCCCCCGCCCAGGTGGTAAGTCATCAGCAATTCAGTATTTGCCCGCATCAACACTTGAGACAAACCTTGTTTCAGCATGTCGTCGAAGTCCACGCCATCCGGCGGCGGTGGGGTATTCATGCTCAGATCGAGGATGGCGGTCAGTTCGACTTTCGGCGCCGCGACATAAGTGCCTCGGGCGCCGCGTCCTTCCAGCAAGTGGCGGCGTCTGGCTTCGTCGTATGCGCGCGTGACCGTCGTCAGGTCGACCTCCAGCCGTGCTGCCAACTGGCGCTGCGGAGGTAGACGGTCGCCCGGGGTCAAAGATCCGTCTGCCACCGCCGCCTGCAACGCATCCGCGATCTGCAAAAAACGTGGTCCGCCCTGCGCGGCCAATCGCGGCAACCAGATGGGCAAATTGTCATCTTGCATGGTTTTCAACGGGGACAGCTTGTCTCAATGTATGGAAATTGCTTTTAAGTAGTATGTCCCTGAACCTACAGCAACACCATTCTTGTATGGCCGTCGCTGCACGTTTTTGCCTCTCTCATCCAAGAGGCAGCGCTCCTCACGATAGACGGTGTCAAGTCATAGGCTGGAAATTCTCAAAATGATCGATTGGGTCCCTGTAGTCTTCGTTACGTTCAAGGTTCTCATCTTCGGCGCGGGCATGTTCTTCGCCATCAAGTGGCATTACGACCAAGGGAAGAAGGGGATGAACAAGCGCGCGCTACTGCGCACGGGCTGCAAGGTGGCTGCCGTCTTCATGCTGGCACTCCTGGGTGTGCTGTTCTTCACCTTCGGCCTTGCCAGGATGCTCGGAATGGACTTGAGCCTCCCATGATGGCAAAGGCTGGGCGGCCGATTCCAGGCATGTGGGAATCTACTTGCTTCAGATGACGAAGTTGAAGCCAGGGATTTCGAGCAGAAACCTTGACATGGGCAGATGTCTGCTATGGGCTGGCTGCCGAATCTCGTGGCTGACCGCTTCACAAGTGTCTGACCAACCGTCTCATCGCGTCGCGCAGTGGACATGCCTTGCCAGGTGCAGCCACCCATAATTTGCCGCATGACGACCTCTCTGCGCTCCACCCTCGATTTCCTGCTCTACAACTGGCTGCAAGCCGAAACGCTGAATACGCGCGAGCGCTTTGCCGACCATTCGCGCGAGACCTTTGATGCGGTGCTTGACACCTGCGAGCGCATTGCGCGCGAGAAATACGCGCCGTTCAACCGCACGGTGGACACGCAAGAGCCGCATTTCGACGGCGAGCGCGTCACGCTGCCCCAGGCCACCAAGGACGCCTACGACGCTTATGCTGCCTCGGGCATGCTCAGTGCCGCGCAGGACTACGCCATTGGCGGCATGCAGCTGCCCTATACGGTAGACGCGGCGGCCAATGCCTTTTTTGCCGTGGCCTCGATCAGCATCAGCTCCAGCCTGCTGAGCGTGGGCAATGCGAACTTGCTGATGGTGCATGGCACGCCGCTGCAAAAGAAGGTGTTCGCACTCAACGAGTTTTCGGGGCGCTTCTCGGGCACCATGTGCCTGTCAGAGCCGCAGGCCGGCTCCAGCTTGAGCGATGTGGCCACGCGGGCTGTGCCGGATGGTGACGCGTTCGAAAGCGATCCGCTCGGCCCGCGCTACCGCCTGACGGGCAACAAGATGTGGATCTCGTCGGGCGAGCATGAGCTGTCTGAGAACATCGTCCACCTGGTGCTGGCCAAGATTCCGGGGCCGGACGGCAAGCTGGTGCCCGGCACGCGCGGAATTTCGCTGTTCATCGTGCCCAAGAAGCTGGTGGATACCGAAGGCAAGCTGACCGGCGTGCGCAACGACGTGGCGCTGGCCGGCCTCAACCACAAGCTGGGCTGGCGCGGCACCACCAACACGCTGCTCAACTTTGGCGAAGGCAAATACCCGGTGCAGGGCAGGGCGGGCGCCGTGGGCTACCTTGTGGGCGAGGCCGGCCGTGGCCTGGCGTGCATGTTCCACATGATGAACGAGGCGCGCATCGGCATCGGCATGGCGGCCACCATGCTGGGCCTGGCCGGCTATTACGCCAGCCTCGACTACGCCAAAAACCGCCCGCAGGGCCGGCTGATGGGGGCGAGTGGCAAGGACGCTGGCCAACCGCAGGTGCGCATCATCGAGCACGCCGACGTCAAGCGCATGCTGCTGGCGCAAAAGAGCTACGGCGAGGGCGCGCTGGCGCTCAACCTGTTCTGCGCCCGTCTGGTGGACGAGCAGCACACCGGCCAGCCCGACGCTGCCGACGAGGCGCGCCTGCTGCTGGAGGTGCTTACCCCCATCGCCAAGAGCTGGCCCAGCGAGTTTTGCCTGGAGGCCAACTCGCTGGCCATCCAGATCCACGGTGGCTATGGCTACACGCGCGACTTTCCGGTGGAGCAGTATTGGCGCGACAACCGCCTGAACATGATTCACGAGGGCACGCATGGCATCCAGGCCGCAGACCTGCTGGGCCGCAAGGTGCTGATGGAAAACGGCCGGGGCATGCAACTGCTGGCCGCGCGCATGCAGGCCACCATGGCGCGGGCCGCCGCCGAGTCCGAACTGGCGCCGTATGCAGCGCAGCTGGGCGATGCCTTGCAGCAGGTGGCCGCCGCCACGCAGGCCGCCTGGGCTACAGGCAACCCCGCCGAGGCGCTGGCCAACGCCGTGCCCTACATGCAGGCCTTCGGCCACACGGTGCTGGCCTGGGTGTGGCTGGATGTATTGCTGGCCACGCTGCGCGCGGATGCTACGCTTTCAGTAGCTGCTAGCGCAGGCAGGATGGGCGCTGCACGCTATTTTTACCATTACGAGCTGCCCAAGATCACGGCCTGGCTGAACGTGGTGAACCGCCGCGATTTGATCTGCGCCGCGCTCAGCGAAGAGGCGTTTTAGTCCGCGCGAGCACCCACCCACGCACCCACTTGGCGTGGTCTGCGCGCTGCGGTGCATGCCGACAGCAGCCAGCCCATGCCGATGGCCAGCAGCACCGAGGTGATCTCGGCCGTGCGGGTGGGCAAATAGCGCTGCGTCCATTCACATGCCAAGGCCAGCATGGCCGTGCAGACGGCCATGCCCCCCGGCAAGGCGCCGTTGCGCACCGTGCTCCACACGATCGCGCCAAAGCACAGGCTTTCAAATGCGCGCGGCGTGATCGCAGACTGCACCCAGGTCGAGAGCGTGGAAGCAAACGGCATCCATTCCATGTCGGCCGGCGGCGTGCGCCACGCCCAGGGCCAGATCGCGTCGAGCAGGTAAGTGGCCAGCGCCACCCATGCCGTGGCCGCCCAGCGCGCCCCTGGCGACCACGCATCCAGCCAGCGCCACAGCAACCAGCCGACCGCCATGCCCAGCACCACCGCCATGCCTGGCGACTGACCCACGACCACGAATTTGCCCACCAGTACCGCCAACGCGGCCACCAGTGCCAACGCCCGCGCGCGATGCGCCAGATGGGCGGTGCGGGCCAGGTGCGCCACGGCCGCCAAGCCGATCACCGCCATGCCTGCATGCAGCAGCATGCGCCGCGGCTGCCACAGGTCTTGCTGCCACAGCGACTTGATGTTTTGCGCCACCGAGGAAACGTCCAGCGTCGGGATCAGTGGATACAGCTCAGCCACCCACCACAGGGCGATCAGCACCAGCGTGAACCGGTCTGCGTCGGCCCAACCCTGGTGCCGGTTCAGCAGGTGCCCCACCCGCCACCGCGCGACAAACCCGGCGCCCCAGCCCAGCGCATACCCCGCCATGTTGAAGATGACGTCTGAAAGGGCAGGGGTGCGGGGCAGGAATTTTTGCAGCCATTGCAGCGCGCTGGCCAATACCGTGGCCGCCACCAGCCAGCCGGCAAAAAAGGCCCACTTGCGCGGCCGCCCCTGCCCAGCCCAGCCCAGCAGCCCACCGAGGGGAACAAACAAAACGATGTTTTCCACCAGGTCCACCAGACCGATGCGGCCGCTCCAGATGAAAGCCTGCGGCGCAGTGAAGTTCCACTGGAAGGGGAACAGCGAGCCATACACAATGAGCAGCAAAACCAGCGCCAGCGCGACCGGGAGGGTGCGCGAGCGGTCATCGACAGATTTCATGGGCGCCTCGGGTCACTGAATCCGGGATCACACCATACAACACCGTGTGGTGACTCTTGGCGCTGGTCGCCCTGAGCTCAGGTGCTTTTAAATTGATAGCTGTCAGCGCTTTATGGATGGGCGCTACACGCTGTTTTTGCCTTGATGAAAGGCCAATAGTCGATGTAGCTGGCGGCCATGGGTGCCATGGGTGAATGCGCCCGGCAGTGTCTCGCACGCCGGGCGGTCACGCAACCGGTCAACGCTGGTTGCGGCGGCGGATCGAGGCGAGCCCTGCGAGGGCAGCGCCGAGCAGGGCCAGCGAGCCGGGCTCGGGCACATTGTTGGGATCTTCAGGGTTGTTGGCCGAGCGGCCGAAGCGCAGGTCGTCAAACCCAAGAATGTCGTTTGTCGCATTGAAAGTCACGCTGGCGATCAGCTGACCGTAGTCAATGAAGCCAACGAATGCGCCGCCACCGTTGATCGCAGAGGGCATGTTGATGGTCTGGGTAACCGAGGAACCATCCACGTAATTGATGGTTTGCTGTGGGACGAGATCTGTCTGCAGGCCATTCACGAAAAAGCCGAAAGCATCCACTGGGTTGACGAAAGAAAAAGTGACCGAGCCGCCACTTACGGTCCGAAAGAGTGCGCCACCCGCAGTGGTATTGAATCCGCACACGGCGCCACATCCGGGGGTTCCGGTGTTGGTCGTGCCGCCGGTGATGGTGAGGTTGGCTGGCAGGGCCGATTCGAAATCCACGGTGTTCAGGCTGCCTGCGACCGAGAGGAACGATGCCGCGGCTGCGGTCGAGTTCACCATTTGCGCGAGTGTGGACACGTTGTTGTCTGCGGCCAGATAAGTCACGGGCGCAGCCTGCACAGCAAGGCAGGCACCCGACAGAATGCTTGCGATGGCGAGTTTGTTTGTCATTGACATAACGGTTTCTCCTGGGGTGGGTTTTGGATCCACTGTTACAAAGCACGCTTTGTGCCATCAATGAAAATCGTTATAAATCAATGACTTGCTGATTTTTCTGGCTGCGGTAACGTCTCAGGTGTAAATAAATTCGACGGATCAACAGGGTGATCCAGCCGCTTCGGGACGAAGGGCTGGCGGCGACGCTTTGGCAGCGGCATTGCGACCATGCAATGCGCGGATGCCCTGTGCTGGGCGTGGCACAGGTGTGTTGGCTGTTCTCGTCCGTGTTTTCCAATCGCCCAGGCGACAGACCCCGCCGCCGTGTCGACGCACAATGCATCGCAACGCAGTGCCCGGCCGGTTGCTGGCAGCGCCCCATTCAAACCAGGAGACGACGACATGACCCGCACCATCCAACAATTGTTTGACCTCACCGGCAAGACGGCCCTTGTCACCGGTGGCTCGCGCGGGCTGGGCCTGCAGCTGGCGCATGCGCTGGGGGAGGCGGGCGCCAGGATCATGCTGAGCTCGCGCAAGGCGTCGGATCTGGAAGAGGCCGCGGCCGAACTGCAGGCCGCCGGCATCGACGCGCGCTGGATCGCCGCCGACTGCGCGCAGGAGGCCGACATTCGGCAGCTGGCCGATGAAACCCTGCAGCGCATGGGCAATGTGGATATCTTGGTCAACAATGCCGGCGCGGCCTGGGGCGCGCCCGCCGAAGACCACCCGGTCGAGGCCTGGGACAAGGTGATGAACCTCAACGTGCGCGGCTACTTCATCCTCAGCCAGCACATCGCCAAGCACAGCATGATTGCGCGGCGCAGCGGCAGCATCATCAACGTGGCGTCCATCGCGGGCCTGGGTGGCAACCCGAGCGGCATGAACACCATTGCCTACAACACCTCCAAGGGTGCGGTCATCAATTTCACGCGGGCGCTGGCCGCCGAATGGGGCAAGTACAACATCCGCGTCAATGCCATCTGCCCGGGGTTCTTTCCCAGCAGGATGACGGTGGGCACCTTGAAGGCCATGGGCGAGGAAGCGCTGGCCGCCCACGCCCCGCTGGGTCGCCTGGGCGATGACGAAGACCTCAAGGGCCTGTGTGCCCTGTATGCATCGGATGCGGGCAAGCACATCACCGGCCAATGGCTGGCGGTGGATGGCGGGGTGAGCGTGGTGACCGGCGGATGAGTTGGCGGGCGCCGGCTTTTGAGGGCGGCGCGTTCTGCTTGGGGCTGTCTGGATGGCTTGGAGGCCAGTCCTGCGGCGTGCAAATGCCGTGGGCAAGCGGTCAAGCCCCCAAACCCCGCAGCAGTGCAACAAGGACTATCCTTTCTGCCTTTTCATGAACCCTGGAGTTGCCTGTGTTGAATTTTGGTGCCGAAATCCCGTTTGTCAGCCATCTTGGTTTCACGCTGCACCGCATGTCGGGGGGCGAGTCCGAGTTGCATTACGAAGCGCGCCCTGAGCACCTGAACTCATTTGACGTCACCCACGGTGGTGCGTCGATGACCTTGCTGGACGTGACTCTGGCCACGGCGGCACGCAGCGATACGCCCGACTTTGGCGTGGTCACCATCGAGATGAAGACCAGCTTCATGCGGCCCGCGCGCGGGCCGTTGGTGGCCAAGGGTCGGCTCATCCACCGCACCGCCAGCATGGCTTTCGCTGAAGGCACAGTGTTCGATGCCGAGGGCCGCGTCTGCAGCCACGCCACCGGCACGTTCAAGTATGTGCGACGCCAGCCTGCTGAAGCCGCCGACGGGCAGCGGGTGATTTCGACGGATTGAAGGGCGCTCCGGCACAAGGATGTACTGGAGCCGTTTTTGAGCCAAATCGGGCTCTTGCGCAGTATTCATAAGCGCAAGCAGCTATTAAAACAGTAGTAAAAAGGAGTCTTCCATGCCCCGCAACCAACAAATCGTTCTCGACAACCGCCCCCAGGGCGAGGCCGTGACCAGCAACTTCAAGCTGGTCGCCACCGACACCCCCGCGCTCCAGGATGGTGAGGTGCTGGTGCGCCACCACTACTTGAGCCTGGACCCCTATATGCGCGGCCGCATGAACGAGAGCAAAAGCTATGCGGCCAGCCAGCCGCTGGGCGAGGTGATGATTGGCGGCACGGTGGGTGAGGTGGCCGAGAGCAAGAACCCCAAGTTCGCTGTGGGTGACAAGGTGGTGGGCATGGGCGGCTGGCAGGAATACAGCGTGGTCGATGGCAATGCCGTGGGCGCGCTGCGCAAGGTGGACACCACCCATGTGCCGCTGTCGCACTACCTGGGCGCCGTGGGCATGCCCGGCGTGACGGCCTGGTATGGGCTGGTGAAGATCATTGCGCCCAAGGCGGGCGACACCGTGGTGGTGAGCGCTGCCACCGGCGCCGTGGGCAGCGCCTTTGCCGCACTGGCCAAGGCGCGTGGCTGCCGCGCGGTGGGTATTGCGGGTGGCGCTGAAAAGTGCAAGTACGCGGTGGAAGAACTGGGCTTTGACGTGTGCATTGACTACAAGGAACACAGCGACGTGAAGGCCATGTCCAGGGCCTTGAAGGAAGCCTGCCCCAACGGCATCGACGGCTACTTCGAGAATGTGGGCGGCTGGATCATGGACGCCGTCATGCTGCGCATGAACGCCTTCAGCCGCGTGGCCCTGTGCGGCATGATCGCCGGCTACGACGGCGCGCCTCTGCCCATGGCCAACCCCGCGCTCATGCTTATCAACCGCATGAAGATCGAAGGCTTCATTGTCAGCGAGCACATGGAAGTGTGGCCCGAGGCCCTGAAAGAGCTGGGCACCCTGGTGGGCACCGGCAAGCTGCGTCCGCGCGAGACGGTTGCGCAGGGCATTGCCTCTGCGCCCGAGGCCTTTTTGGGCCTACTCAAAGGCAAGAACTTCGGCAAGCAATTGGTGCAACTGATCTGAGCATGAGCACCTCGCCGTCCGCACTGCGCTGGACCTGGGCCCGCTTTGACGACCTGGGCGTGCACGCCCTGCATGACACGCTGGCCTTGCGCTGCAAGGTGTTCATCCTGGAGCAGGGGCCTTACCAGGACCCGGATGGTGCCGACAAGCAATCGTGGCACCTGCTGGGTTACGACGAGGCCGGTGCCTTGCAGGCCGGCCTGCGTGTGGTGGACCCGGGTGTGAAGTACCCCGATCCCTCCATCGGCCGTGTCGTGACGGCCCGCGAGGCGCGCGGCGGCGGTGTGGGGCGCGCGCTGATGGAGCAGGGCCTGGCCCGCTGCCACCAGGTGTGGCCGGGCAGGGCAGTGCGCATCAGCGCGCAGGCACATCTGCAGCGCTTTTACGGCAGCCTGGGGTTTGCGGCGGTGTCCGAGGTTTACCTGGAAGACGACATTCCCCACATCGAGATGCTGCGGAGCCCGTGCTGAACGGCGGCGCGGTGTCCGAGCCGTTCTTTTTCGAACCTCTATCAGGAGATTGCCCATGACCGCCTTGATCCTGCACCATTACCCCTCATCGCCCTTCTCGGAAAAGATCCGGCTGGTGCTGGGTTTCAAACAGTTGCCCTGGAAATCGGTGGTCATCCCCAGCATCGCGCCCAAGCCCGATGTGGTGGCCCTCACGGGCGGCTACCGCAAGACGCCGTTCCTGCAGATCGGTGCCGACATTTACTGCGACTCGGCGCTGATCTGCGAGGTGCTCGAACATGAGCACCCCGAGCCGGCGCTGTATCCGCCCCACCTCAAGGGCGTGGCGCGCGTATTTGCCCAGTGGGCTGACAGCACGCTGTTCTGGGCCGCCATGGCCTACAACCTGCAACCGCGCGGGGCCCAGGCGCTGTTTGCCAATGTGGCCCCCGAAGCCGCCCAGGCCTTTGGTGCGGACCGCCGCCAGATGAGTGTCGGCATGCAGCGCCTGCGACCCGCCGATGCCACGGCGGCCTACCGCTCGTACCTGCGGCGCCTGGCGCACATGGTGGAAGAGCATGACTTCACGTTCGGGGCCGAACCCTGCGTGGCCGACTTTGCCGCCTACCACCCGCTGTGGTTCACGCGCCAGTGCGTGCCGGTGATGGCCGATATTTTTCAGGCCACGCCGGCCGTGCTGGAGTGGATGGACCGGGTCGCGGCACTCGGGCACGGCCGCATGGAAAAATTCAGCGCGGCCGATGCCATCACGGTGGCTGCGGGCACCGAACCCATGCCGGTGGTGAACGACGTTTTTCAGGACGAACATGGCATCGCGCTGGGGAGTGAGGTCACGGTGTCGGCCGAAAGCTTTGGCACCGAGCCCACGGCCGGCACCCTCATCGCCGCCACGCGCACGCGCTACACCTTGCGCCGCACCGATCCGCGTGCCGGCACGGTGCATGTGCACTTTCCGCGCATTGGTTACGTATTACAAAAGGCAGAGACATGATTGAAAATTTTCAGGGCAAGACGGCGGTATTGACGGGTGCAGGCTCGGGCTTCGGGCTGGAGTGCGCGCGCATTGGCGCCCGCCTGGGCATGAACCTGGTGCTGGTGGATGTGCAGCCGGACGCGCTCGACGCCGCCGCGGCCGAGATGCAGGCCGCAGGCGCCCAGGTGCTGGCCCGCCAGGTGGATGTGTCGAGCGCCACCCAGATGGAGCAACTGGCCGCAGAGGTGGCGCAACGCTTCGGCGCCCCCCACCTGGTGTTCAACAACGCGGGCGTGGGCGCGGGCGGCCTGGTGTGGGAGAACTCCGTCAAGGACTGGGAATGGGTGCTGGGCGTCAACCTCATGGGCGTGGTGCACGGCGTGCGGGTGTTCACCCCCTTGATGCTGGCGGCTGCGAAGAAGGACCCGGCGTGGCGCGGCCACATCGTCAACACGGCCAGCATGGCGGGCTTGCTGGCGCCGCCCAACATGGGCATCTACAACGTGAGCAAGCACGCGGTGGTCAGCCTGTCGGAGACGCTGTACCAAGACCTTTCGCTGGTGACGGACCAGGTGGGCGCCAGCGTGCTGTGCCCTTATTTCGTGGCCACGGGCATCAACGACAGCCAGCGCAACCGCCCTGGCGGCCTGGCGGGCGACCAGCCTACCAAGAGCCAGCTCATTGGCCAGGCCATGATCGGCAAGGCCGTCAGCGCTGGCAAGGTGACGGCCGCCGAAGTGGCGCAAAAGGTTTTTGACGCCGTGGCGACCAACCAGTTCTACATCTACAGCCATCCCAAGGCAATAGGCTCTGTGCAGACGCGCATGCAAGACATTCTGCAGGCTCGCAACCCCACCGATCCCTTTGCCGACAAGCCCGAGCTGGGGGCGCAACTGCGCGCGGCCTTGCGCGTCGAGTGAATGGGGTGGTAAACCGGGGCGCCGAGCTTGGCGCCGTGCAGTGGCGTCTGAACTGATGATGGATCACGTCAACAAAGCCAGCCAGGCCGCCGGCGAGCCAGGCGACGGACTGCCCCAGCCGGCGCGCAACCGCGCCATGCTGGTCATCATCTTGGGTATCGCGATGGCGGTGCTCGATGGCAGCATCGTCAACTTGGCGCTGCCCGGCATTGCGCGCGATCTCAACGCCAGCGCGGCGCATGCGATCTGGGTGGTCAACGCTTACCAGATCGCCACGCTGGTCATGCTGCTGCCGCTGGCGGCGCTGGGCGAGCGCCNGCGTGCCAGCAGCCCGGCGCATCAATTGCCGCCACAGCGCGTGAACATGGCATGAATGCCAACGTGCTGCATCGCTGGCTCAAGGAGCATCGTCTGGGCCAGCACCAGAGCGCCTGCGATACCGCGCATGCTGATGCGTCCGGCATCGCCCCACACTGCGCCGATGCAGCGGCTGAGCCAATGGCCAATGCACAGGCTGTTTGTGCCCCAGCGCATCAGGCTCATCCGGTGCCGTCCAACCCCGTGCCCGCCTTCATCGCGGTGGCGCTGGGCTCGCCGGTGATGGGGCCTCAGGCAGCGGGTGTACAAGCTGCCCCAAGTGCTGCATCGGCAGCTTGCTCATCAGACATCCGCATCGAGTGCTG
>NZ_JAGKSE010000034.1:0-16958 GCF_017939685.1 Acidovorax sp. JG5 | reverse complement strand
AATTGCTCATTCGGGGTAGATGGGGTGGCCGGACGGATACAGAGCGGCTAACAAAACGGAAGAAGATTGCGAATGCAGATGACGCAGCAAGCCAGGGAAAGCAGGGCCACATGAACGTCGATGCGGCGCTCGAAGCGGGTGCGCAGCTTGCCAAAGGCAGCGAGCCAGGCATGGGTGCGCTCGACAACCCACCGATGGCGCCCGAGCCGGTCATTGCGCTCGATGCCTTTGCGGGCGATGCGATCCTGGATGCCTCGGCGCTTGAGGTGGGCACGGCCCCGAGGGTAGTCATAACCTTTGTCCGCATGCAGCTTCTCGGGCCAGCGGCGGCGCCTGCCGCGTTTGCCGCCCACCGCTGGCAATGCGTCAACCAGCTCATCGAACACCACCGAGTCATGGCGGTTGGCTCCGGTGACGCAAAAGATCAGCGGGATGCCCTGGCGGTCCGTGATGATGTGGCGCTTGCTGCCGAGTTTGCCCCGGTCCGTGGGGTTGGAGCCCGTATACGGGCCCCCCGGGGGCTGGGCACGCTGGCCCCATCCACGCTGGCGCGGCTGAAGTCAAGTTTGTCTGCACTGCGCAGTTCGTCCAGTAACGCCAGATGCAGACGGTGCCACACACCGGCGGCCTGCCAGTCACGCAGTCGTCTCCAGCAGGTCATGCCACTGCCAAAGCCCAGTTCCTGGGGCAGGTGCTCCCAAGGCGTGCCCGTGCGCAGCACGAACAGGAGGCCATTCAAGGCCAGCTCATCACTCAGTCGCGGCCTGCCGCCCTTGGGCGAGGGCTTCGCGGCCGGCAGCAACGGCTCAAGCCTTTTGTACAGCGCCGCGCTGATTTCTTTGTTCCTGTTTTTTCCCATGCCGTATCAAACGCACATCGGGCATTGGGCGATGACAGGCTTTTGTTAGCCGCTCTCAATAGTCAGCGGATTTTTTCTTTGCCGAAATGGCCTTGCCTTCTGTTGTTCGGCGGTCCGCATCAGTTTGCTTCACGGATACCCCGAGGTAACTCTCAAGGGCAAAGCGAACCACGTCAGACCGCGTAGGAATGACCTTCAGCGTCGATGCAAGCTCGATGCGCTTCTTGTCGATGAGCTCTTCCAACTCATCGCTCACCCTTATGTTTAGTTGATTTCGGCTCATGTGCTTCTCGGCTGATTCGGCATTCTAAGGGGTCAACAATCTTTATTGCTAGACGAGTTGACAATGTGTTTGTGCGACATACAATAAAGACGTCTATCAATAAAGCTGAATGACGAAGGAGAAATATGGAAACTGAACTACTAACCACAGAGGAACTTTCTGCCCGGATCAAGTACGACGTGCGGACTATTCGCGAGCGATTGAAGGATAGCGTCCTACTTGAGGGGATTCATTACTTTCGTCCCTTTGGTGGAAGAAAGATCCTCTACCGTTGGGAGGCCATTCAACGAGACATGATGCGGGTCTCAGTTGCGAGACCCACGGGGATGAGCGCCATCCCGATGGCCAATGGAGGTGTACTTCATGGGTAGTATCCGAAACTCAGACACCATGGGCACACTGTTCATGGACTTCAGATTTCAGGGACAGCGGTGTCGTGAATACACGGCATTGACCGACTCTCCAACCAACCGCAAGAAGCTGGAAAAAGTCCTCGCCAAGATCGAGTCCGAGATCAACGCGGGAACCTTCGTCTACGCCAACTACTTTCCCAACAGCAAAGCGCTCAAGCGCTTTGCACGGGCGAAACTTGAGAAGGCGGCTGCCACGGTGGTGACAGAGGCGAGTGCAGAGGCGGCAGAGAAGCCGACCGCGGAGCCGAAGGCGACCGGCCCCTTGTTCTGCGAATTCACGGCCCAGTGGTTCAAAGAACACGAGATCGAATGGCGCCGCAGCCACATCCGATCCTTGCGCTCCACCCTGGACGCCCGCCTGATCCCGCACTTCGGACAAAAGGTGGTCAGCAGCATCACCAAATCCGACATCCTTGCCTACCGCGCCACACTCGCCAAAGTAAAAGGTCGCGGAGACAAGGAAGGACTCTCACCCAAACGCATCAACGAGATCATTGGCACGTTGTGCCAGATCATGGACGAAGCCGCCGACCGCTTCGAGTTTACGACGCCCACGACCAACATCAAACGGCTGCGTGTGCGCAAGGTCGATGTGGATCCGTTCAGTCTGCAGGATGTGCAGAGCATCCTGGCCACCGTCCGCGCAGACTATCGCAACTACTTCACCGTGCGCTTCTTCACCGGCATGCGCACCGGCGAAGTCCATGGTCTCAAATGGCGCTACGTCGATTTCGAGCACCGCCTGATCCGGGTCCGGGAAACCTTCGTCCTTGGAGAGGATGAGTACACCAAGACCGACGGCAGCCAGCGGGACATCCAGATGAGCCAGCCGGTGGTCGAGGCTCTCACCAGGCAGTACGAGGTGACAGGCAAACTGTCCGACTACGTGTTCTGCAACCTGATGGGCGCGCCATTGGATAACAAGAACTTCACGGACCGCATCTGGTATCCATTGCTGCGCCATTTGGGCATGACTGAACGCAGGCCTTACCAGATGCGCCACACCGCGGCCACCTTGTGGCTGGCTTCCGGTGAAGCGCCCGAATGGATCGCACGCCAGCTCGGCCACACCAGCACGGAGATGCTGTTCAAGGTCTACAGCCGCTACGTACCCAACCTCACACGCCAGGACGGATCGGCCATGGAGCGTCTGCTGGCCAGTCGCATGGCCACAGGGCAGGTCATCCGCATGGAAGAGGGCGGCGCAGACGCAGGGCTGCGCCCGGTGCATACGGACCTCTATGCCCCGGTGCTGCCAGCACCGCAAGCCGTACCCAAGCCACGCGGCGTGCACAAGCCCGCACAGGCCGGTGCATCCCTGCGTGGCAACACTAGCGGCGCCATGACCCGTCGTCCCACGGATATCGTGCTGCCGGCCGTCCATCACAAGGGCGAGCCCCAGGCCCCACCGGGTCCCTGGATGCGCACAGGACGCACGCACTCGCCCCGCGCCAGCGCGTAAGTCCGCTCATTCCTTCTTCCGCTCAACGGCTGCAAAAACCGGCAGTCTGGGCGGAGCCTTGCCCCCACATTCATATTCCCCAGGCACACCATGAACGCAAACACCTCTTCACTGTCTTCGCTGTGCACCGCTTCCCAGCCTGCAGTCCGCGCAGGCTCCGCACCCTCCGCAGTCGCCACCCGCCCGTCGGTGCGGTACACCTTGAGCCAGCTGCATCTGTCAGCAACCGAGATCGATCGCCGCCGCCTCGACATCCAGATGCGTATGCCGCAGGTCGCCATCGGCGCGCTTCACCAGTTCCTGCACGACCTCTTTGCCGATGACGATCTGGTCAAGGCCTACTTTCTGCATGTCGGTGCAACGTCTGCGGCAGGGCATGCGCCGACGATGCCGTTGGACTTGAGTGAGCGTGCCGCTGAGAGTGCAGGGACGTATTGGGGCTTGCTGCACCGCCACGAGCGCGAAGTGGCCGCTGTGGCGGCATTTGTGCAGTCCTGCGGCTATTACTGGTGCGCACGCCAGCAGGCGCTGGGTGGGCATCTGGTGCCGGTGGCTGTCTCGCCTCGCACCTATCGCAGCCGGATCGCAGTGGCACAGCGTGAACTGTTGCAGGAGCCTCTGCGCCAATTGCGCCGCAGTCACCCGGAGCTCGGCAGCACCCTGGCCCAGGTCTTGGGCATGGACTGCGATGGCGATGTCGATCCCCAGCAGGTCGCCCGCATTCAGGCAGCGCTGGGTACTGCGCAGATGCAGGTGCATTGAGTGTGACCATGCACATGCGGAAACTCGAAGCCAAGGGCCGCCGGGCCCATCCATCCCGGACATACACAGAACGGATCGACCGGCGTCAGAGGGTTGCGCTGCCGGCAGACATGGGGTGGCGGGTTGGCATGCGCGTCTACTTCCACCTGACGAAGGACGGCGCAATCCAGATAGGAAAAGTGCCCACGCAGCTGTGGCAGGGGCGCTTGCTCTCAGCGCGGATTCAGGGGATCCACCGGCCCCTCGGAGGCCGCAAGGATCGCGCTGGGAAGGCCATCAGAGCGTTGCGTCCTTGAGCTTCTTCAGGGCTCGGGTCTTGATCTTGACCGATGCGGGCTTGGCAGGGAACCAGCGCTCTTCACCCGTGAACGGATCCTTGCCAAAACGCTTCTTCTTGGCAGGCACTTGCAGCAGGCCAATCTTGAGGAGACCGGGGAGGGTGAATTCGCCGGAACCCTTCTTGTGCACCGAGCCCAGGATCGCCGACTCCAGTGCAGCGAGCACGGCCTTGGCGGCCTTGGGCTCGACACCGGACTGCTCGACCAAGTGGGCGACCAGGGTGGTCTTGTTGAAAGCCGTCTTGATGGGTTTGACTGCTGCGACAGGCTTGGCTGCTGCCGCAGGCTTGACCGCTGCTGCGGGTTTGGTGGCAGCGGCCTTCTTGGCGGCGGGGGCCGACTTCGTGGACTTCTTGGCAGGAGCGGGGGCTTTCTTTGCGGTGGCCATGGTGGGTCTCGTGATAAATGGGTTGGATGTTTGCTGACGGAAGAATCCAGACAGACGAATCAATTCTAGGAGCAGGGCCTCGCCGATGCATGCGCAGCCGCCACAACGAGGCTCCCATACACTTTCATCTTTCAAATGCACGCTACGCCATTGCAAGCGTGGCGATCGTTATCGGGAGTCTTCATGTCCATAAGCCCAAAGACATTGCTACTACTTCAAAAGGCGGGTGAAAACCTGTACGCAGCGCGCAATGCGCTGGCCCAGGACGTACAGCAACACGCCAGTCGCGTGGTCCATATGGTTGCCAGCGAACCCTTCGGCAATGATGCTGATCGCGCCTACGCACAGCTCGCAGCATTGCACGGATGGCACACGAGCTGCAGGCGATGGAAGAACAGCTCAAGACCCTGTACGGGTCCGCCATGGAGCTCGCAGCAGCCGAACCCCCGGTGCTGGTGGACTTGTCCGATCGCAGTCCACGCGCACGTGTGCAGCCCAGCGCCCTGGGCGTTGAAGAAGCACAGGACGTGCAGATCAAGCCAGTGCAGCCCAAACAACCGCTGCGAAAGAAGGCGACAGCGAGCGTGACGGCGGAACCTGCTCGCCCACGTCAGCGTCTGAGCGCCAATGACCAAAAGGTCCTGGCCTATCTCAAACAAGTCCTGGATCGACGCAGCTGGAAGCCTCTGACGCAAGTGGCCATTGCTGACGGAGCAGGGATACCCAAAGGCTCAGTGGGCCTGGCATTGCGCAGGGTCATTGATGCAGGGATGGTTCGTGAGGGGCAAAAGGGGAACTACCGGCTGGGCTAGCAGCAGTTCAGTGAAGAGCTTCGATCCTTGGCCATCACAGGCGCAGCAAACTGCGCTCAGGAATGTTCTTTCTTGGCCCCGGGCTCGCATGCCTTGAGCCATTTGGAAGAGAAATAGCCGAGCAGCATCACGATGTTGAAAATCATCAGGCCGATGACGATGGGATCGGAGAGGGCTGTCATGGCGGGTTTGTAGCGCTGTATTGGTAGTGGGTCAAGGTGGTCATGAGGTTGCCCCTGAAAAGTGGAGCTCTTATTGATCCGGCCCCTGTGAAATTGCATCAAGCCGCATAGCGCACCGGCCCGTGCTCAAAGTACTTGCGTGCGCTCGGGCCGACGCTGCACGCTGCGCAAGTGCTTTGCGGTGGCCTTCACCAATTGCAGCTTCGTGCGCGCCGGGGCCAGCTTGGTCACCGCTTGCTTGATGTCTGCATTGGCCATCTCATCGGGGTTCAACTCCGGGCTGTAGCTGGGCAGGTAGAGCACCTCGATGGCGTCGGCGTGCTCTGCCAGCCACGCCTTGACCTGCTTAGCGTGATGCATCCGCAGGTTGTCCAGAATCAGAGTTGCCCAAGATGTCATGCAGCGCCTCAATCTCAGCTTTGCGCCGGTGATTTCCAGCCTCGATGCATTGGGTGTCATGAACCAGGTTTTTCCAGTGCTTCAAGCTCCCGCCGCATCACCAGAGGCAAGCGCGCTCGACCACACGGTCAGCCTGGGACTGTGTCACCCCCGGGCCCAGGGTGCCGAACATCGCCCCCCAGTTGTTCGTCCCGCCACCCAGACGGGTTTTCATGAAGATGTCGATGACCTCGGGCGTTGAGTGCCTCAGAAGTTCTGCACCTTGCAGCGCACGGGCAATCCCCTCGGTGGCCGGGCGAGCAAAGAATTCTTCATGCTGCATCTCGTCAAGCAGTGGGCCCAGCGCCGTGACGTAGGCATCGAATCGCGAATCCTGTCCGCGCACGTCGGCCAGCTCGGCAAACAAGGCATCCCGGGAATTGGCCTCCTGTTGCATCGCACGGCGCACGTCCATGCACATCATGTTGGCAGCACCTTCCCACACGCTGTTGAGTGGCGCCTCGCGGTAGAGCCTTGCCATCGGGTGGTCCTCCACGAAACCGTTGCCACCATGGCACTGCAGCGCCTCGTTGGCCATCGCCACCACACGTGAGCAGTTGAAGTATTTGGCAGCCGGTGTCGCCACGCGCGCGAGGGCTTTTTCTTGAGGGTTCGTGTCGATGTGGTCGGTGGCCCTGGCCACCCTCAACGCCATGAGCGTTGCGGCCTCGACTTCCACCGCCATGTCAGCCAGCACGTTGGCCATCATGGGCCGTTTGGCCAGACTGGAGCCGAATGCGTTCCGGGTGGTAGTGTGGTTGAGTGCCAGGGTCAGCACCTGTCGCATCAAGCCCGCCGAGCCGACCGCGAAGTCCAGACGCGTGAGGTGTGAGTGGGACAAAATTTCACGAAGACCTCGACCTTCTTCTCCCACCCGAATCGCCATCGTCCCGCTGTATTCCACTTCGCTGCCGGCATTGGAGCGGTTACCAGCCTTGTCCTTGAGGCGTTGAATGAAGAACCGGTTGAAGCTGCCGTCAGGCAAGGTCCGCGGAAAGAAGAAGCAGGTCACGCCACCATTCACCTTGGCCAGCGTAAAGAAGCCATCTGATTGCGGGACGGAGCAAAACCACTTGTGGCCCGTGAGCTCATACCAGTGCGCCACGGCCCCGTGGTACTCGGCTGAGTGGGAATAGACCGCCGTGGTCTGTGTCTCGCGCAGGTCTGAGCCGCCTTGCTTTTCCGTCATGGCGTAGCCGATGACCACAGAGGGTTTGTCAGCTACCTCCCGGCGGCTGTTTTCGTAAACCGTGCCCAGAACTTTCTCGGCCCAAATCTTCAACGCTGGCTCACGAGCCAGCCCCGCATACGCCGCGTAAGCCATTCCCGTGGGACAGCCCGTGCCTTGTTCGACCTGATTCCACTGGTAGGACAGCACCGCACGCGCCAAGTGAGGATTTTTCTGTTTCGCCGTCCAGGAGAGCGTGGGAACTTCGTGCTTCCAGGCCAGCGACATCAGTTGGTGCCATGACGGGTGGAAGTCGACCCAATCGATGCGGTTGACCGTGAGCCCAAGTACTACGTGCGCCAGCTGATGGCGGATTTCTCTCCATCACATATTCGTGAGGCGTGGCAGATTGGCTCGGGTGCTCTGCCGTTTGGTTTTGAGTTCATCTCCCGGGTGACGTTCCGGGACGTGAATTTTGGTGAGCTGGCCAAGCCTGGCGAGGCGTTCAAGGTGGCGGACAAGGAGTCTTCGCGACCTGGATTCAAGCTGTGCAAGCACTGCGGCAAGGTGCAAAAGCCTCCTCGACGAAGTAGCGACCCGAGCGGGCAAAGCCATAGCTTCGATTGCCCCAAGTACGGTGATGACAGTCCTGCCAACTTGCTGGAGTGCCTGTACCTGTACCGAGAGTTCGAGTCGGAGGCTTTGCGGATTCTGGTGCCGTATACGAAGAACGGCATGGACGAGAGCGTGGTCCAGTCCTTCATGGCGGCCGTGCAGTTGGGGCTCAAGCGCCGATTTGGTGGCAAGGTGGACCACTTGCGCATGGTGCTGCAGGACGAGCCTGGCAAAGACGGTGGGCCGCGCCGCCATTACGTCATGCTGTACGACTCGGTACCCGGCGGCACAGGCTACTGGCCGAGGTGCCCAAGCAAGGGCTGGACGCCGTGCTGGTGGCGGTGGAGTTGGCCCTGGAGAGTGCGCCGCCATCGGGGCGGGTGAGCACCGAGCACGTCATCAACGTGCTCGGCCGCCTGCAAGCGCAGCCCCTGCCCGAGACGGTTGCGACCAACCTGCAAGTGAGCCAGACACCCCTGGCCGACACGGCGCGCTATGACAGCCTGCGCGCTGGCAGCGACATGCAGGAGGCCGATCATGCGTGAGCTGGACAAGGAGTTCAAAGAGCTGCGCCTGTACGGCATGGCCGGGGCCTGGGAGGACCTGGTCAAGCAAGGCGGCCACGCCACGCTGGAGAGCTCGCGCTGGCTGCTGGAGCACCTGCTGCAAGCGGAAGTCACGGACAGGGCCATGCGCTCAGTGAGCTACCAGATGCACACGGCGAAGTTCCCCGTGCACCGCGACCTGGCGGGCTTCGACTTCGAATGCTCGCCCGTGGACAAAAAGCTCATCGAGCAGTTGGCCAGCATGGCGTTCACCGAGCAGGCGCACAACGTGGTGCTGGTGGGTGGCCCCGGCACGGGCAAGACGCATCTGGCCACGGCCATCGGCGTGGCGGGCATCACGCGCCATGGCTCACGCGTGCGGTTTTACTCCACGGTGGATCTGGTCAACGCACTGGAGCAGGAGAAGGCCCAAGGCAAGGCAGGCCGCATCGCAGCGAGCTTGCAGCGCATGGACCTGATCATCCTTGATGAGCTGGGCTACCTGCCCTTCAGCCAGGCAGGCGGCGCCTTGCTGTTCCACCTGCTGAGCAAGCTCTACGAGCAGACCAGCGTGATGATCACCACCAACCTGGACTTCAAGGAATGGTCCAGCGTGTTCGGCGACGCCAAGATGACCACGGCACTGCTGGATCGACTCACGCACCACTGCCACATCGTCGAGACGGGCAACGAGTCCCACAGGTTCATGCACAGCACAGCCGTGGCCAAGAAACGCATCAAGGCACGCGAACAGGCCAAGAAGGCTGAGCCGTTCTGAGCGGTTCAAGGGCAAGCCGCTACGGGCTTCGCCCTGCGCGGCTTGCCCTCAACGGACGACCACCGAGCTCGATCACCAAGGAGACCAAAACCGACCCAAGGCACTACACTTATCCACAGCCGACCTTCACAGGTTGGCCATTAGCCCTGGCTCAAAATTCAATCGGCACGGTGGCTCAATTTTGAATCGGCGCCAACATATGTGTCGTATGTTGCACCGAACTGCTTGTGCATTTCGTTCTCTTCGGTGATTGCGAGACGTCCGTGTAATACCTACAGACCGAGCTGCGCGCCCAGAATGGGACCCTCACGACGAAGCAACTGGAACCCGTTCATTTCATGCCGCGCAACCGCAGTGCGTTAAAGATCACCGAAGCCGAACTCAAGCTCATCGCCAGTGCCGCGATCATCGGAGACAGCAGCCAGCCGGTGAACGGGTAGAGCACGCCGGCGGCGATCGGTACACCAATGCCGTTGTAGACAAAGACGAACATCAAGTTCTGCCGCATGTTGCGCACGGTGTCGATGGATATCTGACGTGAGGCAGCGATACCGCGCAGGTCACCCTTGATCAGCGTGATCTGTCCGCTGTTCATCGCCACATCGGTGCCCGTCCCCATCGCAACGCCAACGTCGGCCTTGGCCAGCGCCGGGGCATCGTTGATGCCATCCCCCGCCATCGCGACGACGTGGCCTTCCTTCTGCAGTTTTTCCACCAATGCCAACTTGTCGGCGGGCTTGACCTCGCCGTGCACTTCATCGATGCGTAGCCTGGCACCGACCGCCCTCGCCGTGGTGAGGCCATCGCCAGTGGTCATGATGATGCGCAGACCGCTGTCGTGCAGGGTTTGGTGGCCTCGTGTGTGCTCTCCTTGATGGAGTCGGTCACCGCCAGAATGCCCGCAAAATGGCCATCAACGGCCAGATGCATGGTGCTGGCACCTTCGCCGCGCAGGCGTTCGCCATCTGCTTGCAATGCAGCAACCGACACGCCCTCCTGCTCCATCAACGCCGTATTGCCCAGCGCCAGGCGCTTGCCTTCGACGGTGCCTCGCACGCCAATGCCGCTGCCTGAATCGAAGTCGGTTGGCTTGCTAAGCGGCATACTTTTGGCGCGTGCCGCGCTGACGATGGCGTCGGCCAGCGGATGCTCGCTGCCTTGGTCCAGACTAGCCGCCAGACGCAACACTTCATCAGGCGTGTAGCCTGTGGCCGCAATGGCGGTGTCGAATGTCGGTTTGCCCTCTGTCAGCGTACCGGTCTTGTCCACGATCAAGGTATCGACTTCACGCATTCTCTCGATCGCGCCAGCATCGCGGAACAGAACACCTTGTGTGGCAGCGCGTCCGGTGGCCACCATCACCGACATCGGCGTGGCCAGCCCCAGCGCACAGGGGCAGGCGATGATCAATACTGCGACGGCGTTGATCAGACCGAACACCCAGCTCGGCTCGGGAACGGACAGACCCCAGACGAAGAAGGTGGTGATCGCGATGAGCACCACCACGAGAACGAACTTGCCAGCCACCACGTCAGCCATGCGCTGCATCGGTGCCTTCGAGCGCTGGGCATTGGCCACCATCTGCACGATCTGCGACAGCACGGTCGCTGCACCGACTTTTTCCGAGCGCATCACCAGAGCACCGCTGGTGTTGAGCGTGGCGCCGATCAGTTTGTCGCCCAAGCGCTTGGTTACCGGAACGGGCTCGCCGGTGAGCATGGATTCATCCACCGCGCTGCGGCCTTCGGTAACGACGCCATCGACCGGGACTTTCTCGCCAGGGCGCACGCGCAGCAGATCGCCGACATGCACCTGGTTCAGTTGCACATCTTCCTCACTTCCATCCGCGTTGATGCGCCGCGCAGTCTTGGGCGCCAACCCGAGTAAGGACTTGATAGCCGCCGAGGTTTGCGAACGCGCCTTCAATTCGAGGATCTGACCCAGCATCGTCAGCGAAATGATGACCACGGCGGCCTCGAAGTACACGGCCACGCGACCCATCGAAACAAACGATTCGGGAAACACGCCCGGCGCCAACGTGGCGGCGACGCTGTAGACAAAAGCTGCCGCGGTGCCCAGGCTGATTAGCGTCCACATGTTCGGGCTTCGATGAACGATGGACTGCCAGCCACGCACAAAGAACGGCCAGGCGGCCCACAGCACCACCGGCAGCGACAGCACCAGCTCGACCCAGCTCTGGGTTGCCATGTTGAACCATCCCAGACGATGGCCGAACATGGCCAGGGTGGTGACGATCAGCGTGAGCGGCAACGTCCACCAGAAGCGTCGCTGAAAATCCTTCAGCTCACTGTTGTCTTCCGCGTCCAAGGGGATGATAGGCTCNCCTTCAGCTCACTGTTGTCTTCCGCGTCCAAGGGGATGATAGGCTCGGCGGTCTCAAATCTGAAGTGCAACACCCTCACCGAGGGTAATGTACGCAAATGGGAACGAGATACGAACACTTGCAGCCAGAAGACAGGGTGACGTTGGCATCGCTGCGCCAGCAGGGCTGGAGCATCAGGGCCATAGCCCGCCTTCAAGGCCGCAGCCCCAGCACCATCAGCCGTGAGTTGCGGCGCAACGCCTGCCATGGCAGTTATGCCAGCGTGCCTGCGCAGCACCTGTGCCAGCAACGGCGCATTCAGGCCAGGCCATGCCCGAAGCTGCACAGCTGCGGGGCGTTGTGGACTCTTGTGACCACCATGCTGTGCTGGCTGTGGTCGCCCCAGCAGATTGCATGCACACTCCAGCGCATGTATCCCCAGGACCCAACCATGCATGCCTCGCACGAGAGCATCTACACCGCCATCTATGCCTACCCGCGCGGTGAGTTGCGCCGCCAGCTCATCGCACTGCTGCGCCAAGGCAAGAGTACACGCCGCCCGCGTTCAGCAGGCTCTGATCGGCGTGGTCAGATTCCAGACATGGTCTCTATCCATGTTCGCCCACCCGAGGTCAATGATCGCGTGATCCCGGGGCATTGGGAGGGGGATCTGATCAAGGGTGCTGGCAACCAATCGGCGGTGGGTGTGCTGGTAGAGCGCTCAACGCGCTTGGTGCTGCTGTGCAAGATGCCTGACGCATCCGCAGACAGTGCGCTGGCCGCGTTCACCAACAAGCTGCGCCAGATCGCACAGCCGATGCGCCAGACGCTCACCTACGACCAGGGCAAGGAGATGGCCCGGCACAAGGAACTCGCCCAAGCCCTTGGCATGCGGGTGTACTTTTGTGATCCGCACAGCCCTTGGCAAAAAGGGGTCGCCTCAGAAAACGGAAAATAAAGCACGCTAAGCCCTTACTTACCCAGATGTTTGACTGTTCGTGGCACTTTCACCATGGCAATTGCAATTGCCCAACCCTTGCAAAATGCCGCACGCCTCTACAGATCGAGAGCCAGAACACTTCTCGCGCAAATCAACCAAGTGCCGCTTTAACTGCAACAGCGCGGACACACGCATTTCCACCTGTTGAATATGGGCCTCCAGCAGCGTGTTGACCTCCCCACAGTCCTGCATCGGGTTGTCTCGCAGACCCAGCAATGCGCGAATCTCGCTCAACGTCATGTCGAGCGAACGGCAATGACGGATGAATTGCAAGCGCTCAATGTGCGCCTCACCGTACAGCCGGAAGTTGCCACCGCTTCGCGCTGGCTTCGGCAGTAGCCCTTCCTTCTCGTAGTAGCGGATGGTCACAACCTCGCATCCAGAGCGCTTGGCGAGGTCGCCAATTCTGATTTCCATGCATCAATCTCCTTTATTTCACTTGACTCTATAGTAACTATAGGGTTTGTAATGGAAGTTGTATAGATTTGAAGGAGTTATTTATGAGCGAATGCGCTTCCACGGCGTGTGGCTGCTCGGCTGGGCCGATCATCCAACCCACGACACAAGCCCCAGCGACAACCGGATCGGCTCAAGCGGTGTATCGCATCGAGAACATGGACTGCCCCACGGAAGAGGCGCTGATCCGAGGCAAGCTGGTCGGGCTGGCGGGGGTGGTTGGTCTTGAGTTCAACCTGATGCAGCGTACTTTGGCCGTTCGGCACGAACTGCCTTCGTTGTTTCCCGTTGAGCAGGCGCTAACCGCCATCGGCATGCAAGCCGTGCGCATGGATCAGGCATCGACCGGGCAAACGACCAAGCTGTCCATTACCAAAATGGATTGCCCGACCGAAGAGACGTTGATCCGCAACAAGCTCGGTACCATGGCCGGAGTTGCCGATCTCGATTTCAACCTGATGCAGCGCACGCTGTCGGTACGCCATGCGGACCAGGTTCTGCCGGACGTGCTCGCGGCACTGCAAGCGCTTGGATTCGAGGCGCAGGTGTTGGACACCGCAGAGGCCGCATCGCCATCCGCATCCCTTGTGACCACGCCGACCAACTGGTGGCCGCTGGGCATCTCCTTTGTAACTGCATCGGCGGCCGAGGCGGTCTACTGGCTCCACAACGGCAATCATTGGTCGGCCGTCGTTCTGGCGCTCGTCGCGGTCTTCACCGGCGGTCTGTCCACCTACAAGAAAGGTTGGATTGCGCTCAAGAACCGTAATCTCAACATGAACGCCCTGATGTCGATTGCCGTCACGGGTGCCATGTTGATCGGGCACTGGCCCGAGGCGGCAATGGTGATGGTGCTTTTCGCGCTGGCCGAGGTGATCGAAGCCAAGTCGCTGGATCGCGCCCGCAATGCCATCCGTGGCCTGCTCGACCTGACCCCGGAACAGGCCACGGTGCAGCAGGCTGACGGCACATGGCGCGAGGTGGGTGCAAAGCAAATTGCCATCGGTAGCCGCGTCCGGGTCAAGCCAGGTGAGCGCATCGCCCTGGATGGTGAGGTGCTGGAAGGCCGCTCTGCCGTCAACCAAGCCCCGATCACGGGTGAAAGCCTTCCGGTCGAGAAATCCCCCGGTGATCCGGTGTTTGCGGGCACGATCAACGAATCCGGTTCATTCGAGTACCGCGTCACCGCCGTGGCCAGCAACTCCACATTGGCCCGCATCATTCACGCGGTAGAGGCTGCCCAAGGAAGCCGTGCGCCGACTCAGCGCTTTGTCGATCAGTTCGCCCGCTGGTACACGCCCATTGTTTTCGGTGTTGCCATCGCCGTCGCGTTGTTGCCACCGCTGTTCATGGGTGCGGCATGGCTCGACTGGATTTACCGTGCATTGGTTCTGCTGGTGGTCGCCTGCCCGTGCGCACTGGTGATCTCTACGCCGGTCAGCATCGTCAGCGGCCTGGCCGCTGCCGCCCGCCACGGCATTCTCATCAAGGGCGGCGTCTATCTGGAAGAAGGCCGCAAGCTGCGCTGGCTGGCTCTGGACAAGACCGGCACGATCACGCACGGCAAGCCCGCACAGACCGATTTTGTCACTTGGGGCAATGCACTCGCCGCAAACAGCCGCAGCATCGCTGCCAGTCTGGCGGCTCGTTCCGACCACCCTGTATCCAAAGCGGTGGCACAAGCCGCGCAGACGGATGGGGTTGCCTTACTCGACGTAGCCGAGTTCAGCGCGCTGCCCGGTCGGGGCGTGCAAGGCCAAATCAACGGTGAGACCTACCATCTTGGCAACCAGCGGATGCTCGAAGCGCTGGGGCAATGCACACCAGAACTGGAACAGCGCATCGCGGCGCTGGAAACCATGGGTAAAACTGTCGTGATGTTGGTCAGCGCAAAAGGGGTTCATGCCTTATTTGCCGTAGCGGACACCATCAAGGAAAGCAGCAGGAGCGCCATTGCCGAGCTTCATGCACTGGGCATCAACACCATGATGCTGACCGGCGACAACCCCCACACGGCACAGGCCATTGCCGCACAAGCCGGGATCGACAGTGCGCAAGGCAATCTGCTCCCAGACGACAAACTGCGCGAAGTTGAGCTACTGGCCATAAAGGGCAAGGTCGGCATGGTCGGTGATGGCATCAACGATGCCCCGGCCTTGGCGCGTGCGGACATCGGCTTTGCCATGGGAGCGGCTGGCACCGATACCGCCATCGAGACCGCTGACGTGGCCCTGATGGACGACAACCTGGGCAAGATTCCGACCTTCGTGCGCCTGTCGCGTGCGACGGCGCAGGTGCTGATGCAAAACATTGTGCTGGCCCTTGGCATCAAGGCAGTATTTCTGGTGCTGACCTTCACGGGTCAAGCGACCATGTGGATGGCGGTGTTTGCTGATATGGGGGCCAGCTTGCTCGTCGTTGGCAATGGCTTGAGGCTGTTGCGCAAATGAGCTGGAAATTCTTTCTCTACGACTGGGGTGGTCTAAACATCGCGTTGTTCCAAGCCATCAACATGAGCACACCTGCAGCGCTGGAACCGCCGGTATCGTTCTTCAACCTTGTGATAGGCAACTACTGGACTGCACCACTGATGCTCTTGGCGATGTGGGGATGGTCAAAGTCGGCACCTGACCCAACGCGGGCCGATGCCATCCGGTACAGACTCAGAGTCTTTAGCGTGGCCTTTGCGTTGGCATTTCTCGTCGCCACCATCTTGAAGCTATGGATCGACTTTCCACGCCCGCCTGCCGTTTTTGGCGACATGGTGCGCGTTATCGGGGGCATCGAACGACACTACAGCCTGCCCAGCGGGCATGCCACCTATGCCGCGCTGGTGGTCGGCGCGCTCTGGCCTTTGATAGGCCGTCGTGGCCGCATCGGCTTGGTGTTGTACGCCGCATTGGTCGGTTGGTCACGCATCGCAGCCGGAATGCACTTTCCTGCCGATGTGCTGGCGGGGTGGGTACTTGGATTGAGCTGCACGGCGCTCGCCGGGTGGCTGATGCCGCTGGCCGCCCCTGTGTGGCAATCGGCTCGCCGCACATCGACTTGGGTCTGGTTCGCAGTGGCCGCCAGTTCTGTCATGACAGATCAGCTCGCAAAGTTCGCCATCACCCGCACGTTTGCCTACGGTGAACAGGTCGAAGTCAGCACCTTCTTCAACATTGTCCATGTCCTGAATCCCGGCGCGGCATTCAGCTTTCTGGCGAACGCTGGCGGCTGGCAACGTTACTTTCTCATGGCGCTGGGTCTGGTCGTTTCTGCTTGGCTGGGCCGCATGCTGTGCCAGCAGCGGCCACGCCTTGAAGCGGTGGGCTACAGCCTGATCCTTGGTGGTGCGCTCGGCAATGTCGTGGATCGTGTGCTGCGTGGATCGGTTGTCGATTTCCTCGACTTCCATTGGCAGCTTGTGCACTGGCCCGCCTTCAACCTCGCTGATGTGGCGATAACTATCGGAGCGCTCTGCCTGTTCTTGACGGTTGTACCGAAAAGCAGTAGAGGCACAGAGGCCGATGTGTCCGGTTAAGCTATACCCTAACCTGGCGTCAGATCATCCGGTGAGGAAACGTCAGAATAGAGCCACCTTGCGGATTGTTTGACACAGGCCGTCAAAGGTCATAGATTTCTTCCTGACACATTTCCCTCAGGAGGATACCTTGCACGGTCAGCGCATCGGTTACGTCCGCGTCAGCAGCTTCGACCAGAACCCGGAGCGGCAACTGGAACAGGTTCCGGTGGACAAGTTGTTCACCGACAAGGCGTCGGGCAAGGACACACGGCGGCCCGAACTGGAACGGCTGCTCGCCTTCGTGCGCGAAGGCGACACGGTCGTGGTGCACAGCATGGATCGTCTGGCGCGCAACCTCGACGACCTGCGCCGCCTGGTGCAGAGCCTCACCCATCGCGGCGTGCGCATCGAATTCGTGAAGGAGCATTTAACCTTCACCGGCGAGGACTCACCGATGGCGAACCTGATGCTCTCGGTGATGGGCGCGTTCGCCGAGTTCGAGCGCGCCTTGATCCGCGAGCGTCAGCGCGAGGGTATTGCGCTTGCCAAGCAACGCGGTGCTTACCGTGGCAGGAAGAAATCCCTGCCGTCTGAGCGTATTGCCGAACTGCGCCAACGTGTCGAGGCT
>NZ_JAGKSE010000033.1:0-18844 GCF_017939685.1 Acidovorax sp. JG5 | reverse complement strand
AATTGCTCATTCGGGGTAGATGGGTTGGCCGGACGGATACCACCATGCGCCAGCCTTCCGAAGCCATGGCGTTGATGTAAGCCTCCAGCACACCGGTCTCAATGCGTCCCTCCCCCATGAGGAATGAGCTGACCGCACCATCAGCGACGTCGATCACCTTGTATTCATATTCCATGTGCTGCTCCCTCTGAACTGATTGTTGATTAGTTTGTGCCCGTGGCCTGCCTAATGTGCGTCATCCCGCTACTTAAGCCAACGGCTTTGATGGAATGCGCCGGGCAGAGAGACCGTTCCCTTCTCTTTGTCATAGACGCAGATGTGTGCCGTGTAGCTCGTTGCGTCCGCTGTGGCCTTCTCAGCCAGCTCGATGACGATGACGCCATCCTTTGTCCAGTTATCGATGGGATGCACGACCGCGTTGGACTTTGCACGTTCACGTTGATAGAAGCTGGAGCAGTCCTTCTTCGCTTCTGCGATGTCCGCTTTGGAGGGGCCGAAACATCCAGTCAGTGAAGTTGTGGTGACCAAGACTGCCATTGCGATTCCGGGGGGTCTGAGTTGCATGCGTAGCGTTCCTTCCGTTGGTTGGGGGTGGTTAAAGAGGGGTGGGTGTTGAGTGAAAGCAGGACGACCGCACGCAAGTGATCGGCTAGTGGCATCGCGCTTAGATGTAACGGTTTTCGTGACGACAGATTATCACCACGTTACGAGACTCGTGACATGTTTCCCGATTCTTCCCGTCCAGCTACCGTTGTGGGCCGCCGCATGCGGTCACGACGTGAAGAGTTGGGGTGGTCTCAGGAAAAAGTGGGGGTTCTGATCGGCATCGACGAGTCGTCAGCTCGTGCTCGGATCAGTAGGTATGAATTGGGGACCCATGAGGCCCCTGTGAAGACAGCCCGGCAAATTGCCGAGGCTTTGGGTGTTCCGCTCGCGTATCTCTATTGCGAGGATGAGGACGTTGCCAAACTTCTCTTGGCATTAGGAACTCTCAAGCCGATTGCTCGCAAGCAAGCCGTTTCTTCGTGGCTTGACGCCATCGCGTGAAGCAGCACCTCTTACTCTTTAGCGTCACTTGGTGAACAGCACCGCCAAGCAAAAAGCCCCTGGCTCAGCAAAGAACCAAGGGCTTTCATGACTAGTGGTCTAGGGCGGAATAGAACCACCGAGACAAGGATTTTTAATCCTCGTATCTTAGCCCNTGGTCTAGGGCGGAATAGAACCACCGAGACAAGGATTTTTAATCCTCGTATCTTAGCCCCTCAGATCAGTGGAACTGCTCTTCTTCGGTCGAACCCGTCAGGGCCTTGACCGAGGACGAACCGCCCTGGATCACGGTGGTCACGTCGTCGAAGTAGCCTGCGCCCACTTCCTGCTGGTGCGACACGAAGGTGTAGCCCTTGTCGCGTGCTGCGAATTCAGGCTCTTGCACCATGTTCACGTAGTGCTTCATGCCTTCGCCGTTGGCGTATGCATGGGCGAACTGGAAGGTGTTGAACCAGTTGATGTGGATACCGGCCAGCGTGATGAACTGGTACTTGTAGCCCAGTGCCGACAGATCTTCCTGGAAGGACGCGATCTGCTTGTCGTCGAGGTTCTTCTTCCAGTTGAACGATGGCGAGCAGTTGTACGACAGCAGCTTGCCGGGGCAGGCGGCGTGCACGGCCTGCGCGAATTCACGGGCGAATCCGATGTCTGGCACGCCGGTTTCGCACCACACCAGGTCGGCGTAGGGAGCGTAGGCAACACCACGGCTGATGGCTTGCTCCAGGCCGTTCTTCACGCGGTAGAAGCCTTCTTGCGTGCGCTCGCCGGTCAGGAAAGGCTTGTCATTGGCATCGTGGTCGGACGTGATCAGGTTGGCGGCTTCTGCATCGGTGCGGGCCAGCACGATGGTGGACACGCCCATCACGTCAGCAGCAAAGCGTGCGGAGATCAGCTTTTCGCAGGCTTCCTGCGTAGGCACCAGCACCTTGCCACCCATGTGGCCGCACTTCTTTACAGCGGCCAGCTGGTCTTCGAAGTGCACGCCTGCTGCGCCCGACTGGATCATGTTTTTCATCAACTCGAAGGCGTTCAGCACGCCGCCGAAACCGGCTTCTGCATCCGCCACGATGGGCAGGAAATAGTCGATGAATTCCTTGTCGCCGGGGTTGATGCCACGGCCCCACTGGATTTCGTCGGCGCGCTTGAAGGTGTTGTTGATGCGTCGAACCATGGTGGGCACCGAGTCGTAGGCATACAGCGACTGGTCGGGATACATGGTTTCGCTGGTGTTGCCGTCAGCGGCGACTTGCCAGCCCGACAGGTACACGGCTTCGAGGCCTGCCTTGGCTTGCTGCATGGCCTGGCCGGCAGAGATGGCGCCGAAAGCGTTGACGTAGCCCTTCTTGGCGCCGCCGTTGATCTTGTCCCACAGCTTTTCAGCACCGCGCTTTGCCAGCGTGTGTTCGATGGGCAGCGAGCCGCGCAGGCGCACCACGTCAGCGGCGGAGTAACCGCGCTTCACACCCTTCCAGCGGGGGTTCTGGGCCCAGTCTTTTTCCAGGGCGGCAATTTGCTGTTCGCGGCTCAGTTGTTCGTTCAGGGATTGGGGCATGAGATCACTCCAGGGGGTTGGTTGAAAACGCCGGGCTGCTGTGTGCCGCCCTTGAAGACAACTTTATGTCTTCTATAAGACTTGCGCAAGCTCTTATGTCTTATATAAGATATAAATTTTTTCATTAAAAAACAATAACTTATCAACAACATTCCTCAATATGAAAATAATTTTCTCGTATTGAGAAAATTTGCGGCGATGCAGCATGTTCAGTATTTCAAATAATGAAATTGAATTTTTGTATCGTGAGAAATTCCATCGACAAATGCCCCGCTGACCTTCGTGCGTGCTGTCCGCAATGTAGACCGGGTTGGTTTCACCCATGCGACATATCCCCCCGCGTGCAACCGCGCGCTCCCTCGCGCTGGATGTTCCCATCCACCGTTTCCACCCACGAAGGCGCATCAGCCCGGAAATGGACCTCGCTTCGTCGGGCATGATGCACGCGTCCTGATTTCTCAATCTTCCAGCCCAGTGAACGCCCCAAGCCGCCCTATCGCCTATCTGTGCCTGGCCCTGAGCATGGCACTGGTGGGCAGCTATGTAGCGCTGTCCAAGCCGCTCGCAGCCGCTTTGCCTGTGTTTCTGCTGGCCTGGTTGCGTTTTGGAATTGGCGGGCTGGCCATGGTGCACTGGCTGAAGAAGCCAGCCGACGAACCGCCACTCACGCCCCAGGTACGGTGGCTGCTGTTTCTGGAGTCCTTCCTGGGCAATTTCCTGTTCACCGTCTGCATGATCTATGGCGTCAGCCTGACCAGTGCCGTGACCGCAGGCGTGATCATGGCCGCCATACCGGCGGCCGTCGCAGTGATGAGTTGGGCCTTCCTGCGCGAACGCGTGGCGCCCCGCACTTGGGTGGCGGTGGCCTGTGCGGTGGCCGGTATTGCACTGCTTTCGCTATCAAAATCAGAGCATATTGCGCATGCACCACAAGCGCTAGATGCCAAAAACACTTCAAACCTTGTCTGGCTGGGGCAATTGCTTCTGGTGGGTGCCGTGGTCTGCGAAGCGGCGTATTCGGTCATCGGCAAGAAACTTACAGGGGCACTCGGACCCAAACGCATCACCTCGCTGATCAACGTGTGGGGGTTTGCGCTTTCCACCCCGCTGGGCCTTTACATGGCCTGGGGGTTTGACTTTGCAGCGGTAGGCTGGGCCACCTGGCTGCTGCTGGTGTTTTATGCGCTGGCCGCCTGCATGTGGACCGTGTGGTTGTGGATGACAGGCCTGAAAGTCGTGCCCGCCGCGCAAGGCGGCATATTCACCGTGCTGCTGCCTGTCAGCGCCGCCCTGGTGGGTGTGCTGGTGTTGGGCGAGTCCTTCTCGGGCCTGCAGTTGCTGGCGTTCGGCATTGCGCTGGCCAGCGTGCTGCTGGCCACCCTGCCCACGCGCGCGGCCTTGCGTGTGGGCCAGCGGGAAGGCTCAGGCCAACAGTGACCGGGCACTGACCACGATACCGTCGGCATCCGCATAAAGCCAGTCGCCAGTGCGCACCCACACGCCCTGGATCTGCACCGCCACATCGCGCTGGCCTTCGTTGCGCTTTTCGGTGGGCAGGGGCATCAGGCCCAGGGCGCGTATGCCCACGGCGGCGGCGTTCAGCTCGGCAACATCGCGCACGCAGCCATCCACCACCAACCCCGCCCAACCATTGCGGGCAGCGGCGGCGGCCAGATTGCCGCCCACCAAGGCGCGGCGCAACGAGCCTCCGCCATCCACCACGAGCACGCGGCCCTGGCCGGGGGAATCCACAGCGGCCTTGACCAGGGTGTTGTCCTCGAAGCACTTCACCGTTGCCACGGCGCCGGCAAAGGCCGCCAGGCCGCCGTAGCTCTGAAATACGGGCGGCAGCACGCGAAATGTGCCGCCGTCATCGCCCTTGTGCGCATCGCAGAAATCGCAGGTGCTGAATGCCGTGGAAGAAGGGGCTGTCATGGCTGGGAAACCTTTCACGCGGGAAGTTGCGGGGAAAAAGCGGATGGCCACCTGGGCGTGGGCGCATTGTCTCGCAGCGCGCCCCGCCCCCGATGGCGCGGCAATGGACTTCTTTCATGACCCACGGCCGCACCCACAGTGCACCACAGCAACAAATCGAGGGAAAAAAAGCGCCGTCTCGCTTGGAAAGGTGTTTTTTTCCCAGTAGCATCCCTGTGCCAGTGGGAAATTCTCGCTTTCGCTGGTGAAAATTTACTTCCAACAAGGACAACCCAACATGGCAACTGCAAAAAAAGCTCCGGCAAAAGCCGCTCCCGCAGCCAAGGCGCCCGCTACCCAGGCCGCCGCGCCCGCCAAGAAGCGCACACCCAATGCCGCCTTCATGAAGGCGCTCACGCCCAGCCCCGCGCTGGCCGCCGTGGTGGGCTCGGCACCGCTGCCGCGCACGGAGATCATCAGCAAGCTGTGGGTCTACATCAAGGCCAACAACCTGCAGGATGCCGCCAACAAGCGCAACATCAATGCAGACGCCAAGCTCAAGGAACTGTTCGGCAAGCCGCAAGTGTCGATGTTCGAACTGGCCGGCCTGATCGGCAAGCACGTCAAGTAAGCAGCCCTTCCCTGGCTGTCTCAAGAAAACCGGCTTTGCCGGTTTTTTTTCGCCGGAAAGCCTGAAAACTGTGGCGTCACAACATCAATGCAAATGAGAATGACCCGCATTTGATGTAACATAAAACTGCACGACGACGCACAGCCATGTTGATCTAGCCAATGCCTCTCGCCTGCTCTTGGCGCCCCTGCGCGCCACCTGCACATCCATTCAATGACGGAGGCCTCCTTGGCAAAATCACGCGCCCAGCAGCGCAGCACACCGCTGCGTTCAAACCCTTTCCCCGCTCCCACCACGCACGCTCCCACGCTTGGCATGTCGTCGGACAAAACCCTGCTGCCCCTGGGCGCACTGATGCTGGCCGCCTCTATGGGCGCCATGGCGCAGTCCAGCACGCCGGAAGCAACCTTGTCCACCGTGACCGTGAAGGAAGCGGCTGAAGTCCAGGGCAAGGACACGCTGCTGCTCAAAAAAACCACCGTCGGCAAAGGCAAGCAGGACATCAAGGACATCCCCCAGTCCGTCACGGTGTTCACCGAAAAGCTGATGGCCGACCGCAACCAGGACGACTTTCGCGAAGTGCTGCGCACCACGGCAGGCGTCACATTCCAGGCGGGCGAAACAGGTGAAGAAGACGTGCGCCTGCGCGGTTTCTCGCTGGGCCAGGCGGGCGACATCTACAACGACGGCATGAAAGACGCCCCGCTGCTGGAGCGCGACACCTTCAACAACGACCGCGTGGAAGTGCTCAAGGGTTCCGCCTCCATGCTGTTTGGCAAGGGCTCGACCGGCGGCGTCGTCAACCAGGTGAGCAAGGCCCCGCTGCTGATTGACCAGCACGAAGCCTCGTACACCTATGGCACGGGCAACTACCACCGTGCGACGGGTGACTTCAACTTCGTGACCGGCGAGAACGCCGCTTTCCGCCTGAACGCCATGGTGCAGGATGCCGACAACTACGGCGCCAAGCAGAACAAGCGCGGCATTGCGCCCACGTTTACCTGGGGCATTGGCACGCGTGATGAATTCTCTATCGGCCTGTACTACCTGAAAGCCGAAGGTCGCCCGATCTACAACCACCCATGGCGCCTGTCGGCCGATGGCAAGATCAACACCACCTTGCCAGCCCGCAACTACTATGGACTGGAAAGCGACTACAACAACACCGAATCAAAGTACGCCACGCTGGGCCACATCCACCGCTTTACTGACGGGGGTGAGCTGAACACCCGCCTGCGCTACGGCAACTACCAGCGCGACATGCTGGCCAGCACTATTGGCTTTCAGAACAGCGCCATCACGCTGGACCAGATCAACGCCAACACGGTTCTGACCCGCGGCTCCAAGGGCCGCATTGGCGAAAGCGACGTCCTGCAAGTCCAAAGCGACTACAGCAACACCTTCAATTGGGGCGGCAAAAAGCATGCGCTGCTGGCCGGCGTCGACTATTACGACGACGACGCCAAACGCAACCAGAACTACGCCAACACCACCACACGCCCCACCACCACCGTCGGCACGCCAGACGATGGCGCATCGGTGGCCGACGGTCGCGTCCCCGTACAGTGGAACACCTTCAAGTCGCGCAACCTGGGCCTGTATGCACAGGACACCATGTCCCTGACAGAAACGCTCAAGCTTGTGGGTGGCCTGCGCTATGACGACTTCAAGGCGTCGTACCGCAACGCAGCAGGATCGATCAGCAATGAAGTGTCGGACAGCCTGTTCAGTCCGCGCGTCGGCCTGATTTTCCAGCCCGATGAGCTGTCGTCTTACTACGTGTCGTACGGCACCTCGTACAACACCTCGGGCGACACGTACCAGTACGACGTCAACCTGAGCAACACGACCAACCGCACAGCCAACACGCCACCCGAGAAGAGCCGCAACATCGAAATAGGCAGCAAGTTCGAGCTGTTCGAGCGCCGCGCCCTGCTGGGTGTGGCCGCGTTCTACAGCGAAAAGTACAACGAGCGCAACACCGACCCCGACACCGCTTCTACCCAACAGCTGCTGTCCGGCAAGCGCCACGCCACGGGCATGGAGTTCAACCTGGCCGGCCGCATTACGCCCAAGTGGGAAGTGTTCTTCAACCACACCTGGATTCCTGAAGCCAAGATCGACCGCAGCAACGTCGTGCTGGCGAGCAACGGCGGCGGCGCCCAGGTGCAGGGCGATCGCCCAGGGCTGACACCCAAGCACAGTGGCAGCGTGTGGAGCACCTACGCCATCACGTCCAAGATTCGTGCAGGCGCTGGCCTGACCTACCGTGGCAAGCAAAACCCCGAGGGCTCGCGGGCGGTGTATACCAGCGGCTTTGGCGTGATCGATGCCATGGTCGAATACGCCATCGACGACAAAACCTCCGTCAAGCTCAACGTAAGCAATCTGGCCGACAAGGTCTATGCCGACGCTCTGTACCGTGGGTTTTATATTCCTGGCGCGGCCCGCTCGGTTCAGGTCAGCCTGAAGACCCGCTTCTGATCCACCGCCTTACACCGCCAGCGCACCATGTTCCTGCACATCCAGAACGTTCTGACCCCTGAGGAAATCGCCTTTTTCAGGCAATCACTCGGCGCAGACGCCCCCTGGGTGGACGGGGAACGCAGTGCTGGCGGCCAGGCCCTGTACCAGAAGAACAACCTGCAGCTGTCGCAAGGCAGCGCGCTGTCCGCACAGCTGCAGGCCCGGGTCAAAGAAGCGCTGCACCGCAACGCCCTGTTCTTTTCGGCGGCGTTGCCGCGCCGCATCTTCAACCCGCTGTTCAATAACTACGGCGATGGCGCCAACTTCTATGGCAACCATGTCGATAGCGCCGTCATGCACTCGAAGGCAGACAACTGCTGGGTGCGCAGCGACCTGTCGTGCACGCTGTTCCTCACCCCGCCAGAGGACTACGACGGCGGTGAACTGGTCATCACCGAAGCCCTGGGCGAAAAGCGCATCAAGCTGCCTGCGGGCGACATGGTCCTGTACCCTAGCAGCACGGTGCACCAGGTGTCGCCGGTCACGCGTGGGCACCGCATCAGCAGCTTTTTCTGGGTGGAAAGCATGGTGCGCGGGCTGGAACAGCGCCAGCTACTGTTTGACATGGACATGTCGCTGCTCAAGCTGCGCCAGGCCCATGGCGAAAAGGAACCCTCGGTCATCGCGCTCTCGGGCACTTACCACAACCTGCTGCGCATGTGGGCCGACGTATGACGCTGCAATCATCCAGGCGGTTGCGCACCAGCGTCCTGACCTGATGGCATGTCCGCCCATATTTGCTCATTTTTCAATAGCACCTCGCGCTTGCTGAATAAGCGCTAGGTGCTGTTTTTGCTTGTATGACCTACATTCCTGCACGGCACACGCTTCCCCCGGACATCGTCAACCTGGCAGACCACGAACGGCAGGCACGCCAGCAGCTGGACGACAACGCCTGGGCCTACTTCAGCGGCGGCGCCGCCGACGAGATCACCCTGCGAGCCAACCGCAGCGCCTGGGATGCGCTGCCTCTGTGGCCGCGCGTGCTGCGGCCACTGGCGGGCGGCCACACCCGGGTCAAACTGCTGGGCCGCACGCTGGCGCACCCCATCCTGCTGGCGCCCGTCGCCTTCCAGCGCCTGGCCCACCCCGACGGCGAGCTGGCCATGGCCTACGCAGCGGCAGCGCTGGGCGCGGGCGTGGTGCTCAGCACCCAGGCCAGTGTGTCGCTGGAGGCCATTGCGCAAGCAGTGCTGCCCGACCCCGGGCGCGGCCCGCTGTGGTTTCAGCTTTATCTGCAGCCAGACCGGGGCTTTACCCAGGCGCTGGTGCAGCGCGCCGAAGCCGCTGGCTACGAGGCCCTGGTGCTCACGGTGGACGCGCCATCGAGTGGCGTGCGCGACCGCGAACGGCGCGCGGGCTTTCGGCTGCCACCCGGCGTGGGCCCGGTCAACCTTGCGGGCTTGCAGGCGCCGGCCTCGCCCGAATTGCGCCCCGGCCAAAGTGCGCTGTTTGACGGCCTGCTGCACCACGCCCCCACCTGGGACGACGTTGCCTGGCTGCAGTCCATCACCCGCCTGCCCGTGCTGCTCAAAGGGGTGCTGCATCCGGCCGATGCGCGCCAGGCGGTGTCGGCGGGCGCGGCGGGCCTGATCGTCTCCAACCATGGCGGGCGCACGCTGGACACGGCCCCCGCCACCGCCAGCGCCCTGCCGCGCGTGGTGCAGGCCGTGGGCGGCGCGCTGCCGGTGCTGGTGGATGGCGGCATCCGGCGCGGCACCGATGTGCTCAAGGCCATGGCGCTGGGCGCATCGGCCGTGCTGGTGGGACGCCCCGCGGTCTGGGGCCTGGCCCATGCCGGCGCCGCCGGCGTGGCGCATGTGCTGCGCCTGTTGCGCGACGAACTCGAAATTGCCATGGCCCTCACCGGCTGCGCCACGCTGGCCGATGCATCACCGGCGCTGCTGGATGCAGATTTCACCGGCAACGGCTGGCGCTGAAAAATCTATCTCCCTCCGGGCAGAATTGATTTATTGCAAATACGATAGATTCGTATTTATAATCACCCCACTCACAACAGCCAGCCAAACTGCCTGCCGCCATGATCGTCTGTGTTTGCCGCCGAATTTCCGACCGTGAAATTGCCCGCCATGCGCGTGCAGGAATGAGTTTCGACGATATCCAGTTCGAGCTGGGCGTTGCCACCCAATGCGGATGCTGCGAAAGCTGCGCCCGCGATGTGGTGGCGCAATGCAGCGCAACCAGCCCGGTGGCCGCCCTGCACAACGAGGTCGCGGCGCAACCGGTCCAGCTTGCCAACTCCATTTTGGAAAGCAAGTCATGGAACTCCTCTCTACACTCGCGGGCAGCCTGATCTTCGTGGCCGGTTCGGCCTGGTGGATCTTTCGCAAGTAATCTGAATACTTTTAGGCGCTAGCGCTTACCCAGTAAGCGCATGCAGCTATCATTTTTATATGTCCCAACGAGATCGTTTTGCCGCCTCGGGCGGCGTAAGCCGCAATGCCGTGATCGTGGGTTCGGTGGTGATGCTGCATGTGGCGGGCCTGTGGGCGCTGCAGTCGGGCCTGCTGCGCCGCGCGGCAGAAGTGATCGTGCCCGCGGAACTGCTGAGCGAATTCATCGCGCCCCCGCCCCCCCCCGCACCCAAGGTGGCGCCACCGGCACCACCTGCCCCGCCGCCTCCGCCCAAGGCAGCTCCCAAGGTCCAGGCCCCGCGCCCGGCCCCCATGCCCGTGGCCATTGCCGACCCGACACCGGCCCCGAATGCCCCGGTGGGCATCACCACGCCGCAGCCGCCAGCGCCCCCCATCGAAGCACCGGTGGCGCCCCCGGCCCCGCCCGCGCCTCCAGCGCCGCCCGCCCCGCCCCGCATCGAGATGCCGTCCAGCAATGCCGCCTACCTCAACAACCCCAAACCCAGCTACCCAGCCATCAGCAAACGCATGGGCGAGCAAGGCAAGGTGGTGCTGCGCGTGCTGATCGGCACCGACGGACTGCCGCAGAAGGTGGAAATCAACCAATCCAGCGGCTATGACCGCCTGGACCGCCAGGCCCAGGAGGCCGTGATGCGCTGGCGCTTCGTGCCCGGCAAGCGCAATGGCGTGCCCGAGGCCATGTGGAACCTCGTTCCCGTCAACTTTGTTCTCGAATAATCCAATCACCGTTCAGGGAGTTTTCATGGAATCGCAATTCGGCATCGCCAACGTCTGGACGCAGGGCGACTTTGTCACCCGCGCCGTCGCCATCTTGCTGCTGGCCATGTCGCTGGCCTCGTGGATCGTCATCGTCATCAAGGCGCTGGACATCATCAAGTTCAAGAAGCACGCCCGCACGGCGCAGGACTTCTGGCACAGCGAAGACTTCGCCGCCGCCCTGAGCAAGCTGGGCAACGACCCCACCAACCCCTTCCGCCACTTGGCCCTGGAAGGCCGCGAAGCCACGGCCCACCACCGCAACACCAAGGCCCACCTGCACGACAGCCTGGACGTGAGCGACTGGGTCACCCGCTGCCTGCGCAACTGCATTGACGAGTTCACGGCACGCATCCAGTCGGGCCTGGCCATCCTGGCGTCGGTGGGCTCCACGGCGCCGTTCATCGGCCTGTTTGGCACCGTGTGGGGCATCTACCACGCGCTGCTGGCCATCGGCACCTCGGGCCAGTCCACCATCGACAAAGTGGCCGGCCCCATTGGTGAGGCACTCATCATGACCGCGCTGGGCCTGGCGGTGGCCATCCCGGCGGTGCTGGGCTACAACGCGCTGGTGCGTGGCAACAAGTCCATCCTGAACGGCCTCAACAGCTTTGCCCACGACCTGCACGCCTACTTTGTCACCGGCGCCCGCGTGAATGCAGGCGAACCCGGCAAGGTACTGCCCATGAAGAAAGGCAACTAAGCCATGGCCTTCGGAACCCAAGACGACGCCGATGAGGTGATGAACGAGATCAACATGACGCCGCTGGTGGACGTCATGCTGGTGCTGCTCATCATCTTCATCATCACCGTGCCGGTGATGAAACACTCGGTGAACGTGGACTTGCCCCGCGCCACCAACCAGCCCGAGCTCATCAAGCCCGAAACCGTGCGCCTGTCGGTAGCCGCCGACGGCCAGTATTTCTGGAACGGCGCGCCGGTGGCCGACGAAGAACTCTTCTCGCGCCTGCAGGCCGAAGCTGCCAAAGCACCCCAGCCCGACCTGCACATCCGCGGCGACAAGGAAGTGCGCTACGAACGCGTGGCCCAGGCCATGGCCGCCGCACAACGTGCCGGCGTGCGCAAGATCGGCTTTGTGACCGAGCCGCAGCCATAGGCGGTTTTTGAACGGGCACATGCCTTGCTGCACGCACCCATCGAGAAAAATCGCCTGACCTGCAATTGCGAATAGTTATCATTAACACATCCAATCGCAAAGCATCTGGACCATCATGCAAGCCAACTTGACCAACGCCTCACCCCTGCGCTCGACCGCTTCCGATCTGGCAGCATCGTCCCTGATGCTGACCCACCCGCTCGCGTCGCAAGCTGCCCCTGCCGCCGTCGAAAGCAGCGAACTCTTGCAGGGACAAAAAGCCGTGGCCATTCGCCACAACGGATCGGTTTACCGCCTGCAGGCCACCAAGCTGGGCAAGCTGATCTTGACCAAATAAACCAGGGTGCGCGAGCCGGCCAGCGGGGTCAGCCCCCCCCTACGCACCATGATCGGCCAGCGTTCCTCTTTCAGTCCTTTTCAAGGTTTCATCGTGGGGAGACTCCCGGGCTTGTCACAAGCCCGCCAGGGTCTTTTTTGCCAGCCAGCGGGCGTGCCCGCGTAGCCAGGCTTTTTTCCTCGTTCCCAAACAGCGGACGGCACAAAAAAACCGGTTCGAAGACCGGTTTTTTGTTTTGAGCACGTTTTTCCCTGATTAGCAACTTGTCTCAGATGTCTCACCCCATCCGTTCGGGCTGAACCTGTCGAAGCCAGGGCGCTCCTTGCAAACAACAGCCCTTCGACAAGCTCAGGGCGAACGGGGTCTGAGATATGTCGCTAATCAGGCGTTTTCGGCTCCAGCGCTTGATATACAAGCGCCATTAGCTTCTATTTCAATAGCAATTCATCGCCAATCAAAGGCCCAACGCCGCAATGCCCGCGCGTGCAATCTGCGCATCTTCCGTGGATTTCACACCGCTCACCCCCACCGCGCCCAGGCACTGCCCGTCTTTCATGATCGGCACGCCGCCTTCGAGCAAGCCTTCGATGCCGGGTGCGCTGAGAAACGCCGTGCGGCCACCGTTGACGATATCTTCATACACCTTACTCTCGCGGCGGCCCAGGGCGGCCGTGTGGGCCTTGGCAGGCGCGATGTGCGACGACACCGCCGCCGCGCCGTCCAGGCGCTGCAGCCACAGCAGGTGGCCCCCGTCGTCCACGATGGCGATGGTCACGGCCCAGTGGTTCTTCAGCGCTTCGGCTTCGGCAGCCGCCGCAATCTTCTTGACGTCGGCCAGTTCGAGTTCGTGTTTGGTTTTCATGGTTGTCATGCAGGGTTGAGGGGGACTGGATGGCAGGGCCCCCGGACGAAAACGGCAAGCATAGCGGCAGTCGGCGCCCTGCAAACCGCCGCCTGGGGCGAAACAATAGTGACCTAAACTGTCTGACCGGGTGCGGTTATTGCATTTGGCCAGAACACCGCCACATAGAATTCAGCGGTCTGCGTCGTGCAGGCCAACTAGGAGAGACACAAGATGAATGACCAAGTCACCACCCTGGGCCACTCTGCGGGCTATGGCATCTCGCAGGAGCAGCGCCACAAGGTGCTGCGCAACACTTACTGGCTGCTCGCCCTGAGCATGCTGCCCACCGTGCTGGGTGCATGGGTTGGCGTGGCCACGGGCATCACCCAGTCGCTGAGCGGCGGCCTGGGCCTGATTGTTTTCATGGGCGGCGCTTTTGGTTTCATGTTCGCCATCGAAAAGACCAAGAACTCGGCGGCGGGCGTGCCCGTGCTGCTGGCCTTCACCTTTTTCATGGGCCTGATGCTGTCACGCCTGATCGGCATGGTGCTGGGCTTCAAGAATGGCACCGATCTCATCATGACCGCCTTTGCCGGCACCGCAGGCGTGTTCTTCGTGATGGCCAGCCTGGCCAGCGTGATCAAGCGCGACCTCTCGGGCATGGGCAAGTGGCTCATGGTCGGCGCACTGGTGCTCATGGTGGGCGCGATCATCAACGTGTTTGTCGGCTCTTCGGCCGGCATGATGGCGATCTCGGTCGCGGCCATCGGCATCTTCAGCGCCTACATGCTGTATGACCTCAAGCAGATCCTGGACGGCGGCGAAACCAACTACATCAGCGCCACCCTGGCCCTGTACCTGGACATCTTCAACGTGTTCCAGAGCCTGCTGGCCCTGCTGGGCATCGCGGGCGGCGAGCGCGACTGATACATGCGCTGCTGGGCATCTTGACCACCATCAAAAGGGCTCCTGACGGCCAATGCCAGACAGTTAAGCCAAAGCGAAGCTGATCTGCTCTAAAAGGGAACGTGTTCAACATGTTCCCTTTTTTGTTTTGAGCCTGCTGCAAACCACCCAGAACGAGACGCTGGAGGCGATGCCTGCCAACGCGATAGCCGAGTTGTAGCGTGCTGTGGGATCCTGCCTGGATCGAACACGCGCTGGCCGATCCGCATGGCCAAACATGAAGGGGTTGCTGCGCGCCGACCCGCATCAGCTTGCGTACGGCGCGCCATGCCATCGTGGGGGCGATCAACACAGTGCATCTGGGCGCCCTGGCTCCTTGCCTGCACTCTTGCAGTGGCTGTTGGAGCAAGACCGCTGCCCACGCGAATACCCCTGCGGTCAGCACCGCACTACCGTTTCAGCACCCAGCCCAGCGCCATCAATCCACCGATCATGACCGGCTGGTGCAGCATGTAGTAGCTCAGGCTCCACCGCCCCAGCGATGCCAGTGGCCGCAAGAACGGCGGCACATCCCGCGGAACCCAGTTGGCGGATCGGGAAAGCATCCACTGCCCTGCCGCCAGCCCCCACCAAAGCACCCCCAGCCAGGGCAGCACCGGCACGTAGTCTTCCGTAAACGGCTTGCGGGACACCAGTCCGAGCCAGTTCAGTGAGCGTGCATTGAGCACCGGCGCCCACTCTGCCCCCCCCGTCAGCAGCAGCTGCGCGCACCACGGCAGCGCCAGCGCAACCAGCCCCGCCAGCCACAGCCAGCGTCCCCAGCCCGCCGTGAAACGCACCACCAGCAGCATGACCGCCATGCCGTGCAGCACACCGAAATAAATATAGCTCTGCGGAAACATGACAAACGAGCTGATTGTCACTAGCAGCGCACACCCAGCAATCTGCAGCCAGCGCCGCCAAAACCGGCCCCACCCCTGCCCTTGCTTCAAGGCGATGGCCTGCCCCAGACCCGCACAGAAAAGAAAAAGACTCACGATGGCGGTGCGCTGCCAAGTCCAGAAAGGATCGGCGCGAAAATTCTGTGGCCAGTAGCCGAAATGGCTGAGGTCGAAGCAAAAATGAAACACCGTCATCCACAGCATGGCAAAACCCCGAAGGGCATCCACGCTGTTGTAGCGTACGGTCAAGCTGGTGGCGATGGAGTGCGGGTGAATGACAGTCATAAGTAGCGCAGCAAGGTACTCGCCAGCATAGCTGACCGAGTTGCACCGTCCGGTTCGGTCTGACTGGATGAATATCGAACAGGATCGGCATAGGGACCTCCAATCTTGGAGGCCCCTATGCCACACCACCCGGCATGCGGGTCGGCGAGCCCTGCGAAGTGGTCTACGTGCCGCTGGCCGACGAGAAAAAGAATGGCGACACGAACACCATCCATTACCTCGTTGTCCGGTTTGCCGGCGATCAGGTGACTGCGGTGCAGGTGGTTACGCGTCCTACCTTGGTGAGATCAGTCCAGCACCTGAGAACATCATCAACCGCGACTTCCAGGCAGCGGCACCCAATGAGAAGTGGCTTACTGACATCACCGAGTTCCAGATCCCAGCGGGCAAGGTGTACCTGTCGCCCATCATCGATTGCTTCGATGGCATGGTGGTGAGCTAGACCATCGCAACCAGTCCAGACGCTGAGCTTGTCAACACAATGCTGGATGCTGCCATCGAGACGGTGACAGAAACCGGCNCAGATGCGCCGGGGCACGAACAGGCTGTGCATTGGCCATTGGTTCAGCCGCGGCATCGTCGCAGTGCGGGGCGATGCCGGACGCCACAGCATGCGCGGTATCGCAGGTGGGCTGGTGAAGGCCCAGACGATGCTCCTTGAGCCAGCGATGCAGCACATTGGCATTCATGCCATGTTCACGCGCCGTGGCGGCAATCGATGCGCCGGGCTGCTGGCACGCGGCGATCAGTTCAACCTTGAATTGCGCGCTGTAGACCCGGCGCGTGCGGGGGACACAGGAGCGCGAATTGGGAATCTCTTGAGACATGGTGTGCACGATGGTGCTTGCAATTGCTCATTCGAGGTCGATGGGGTGGCCGGACGGATACACACGGTGAGCAGCTGGCTGGCCGGCATCGCGGCCCAGGGCAAGCGGGTGCGTTTCTATTCCACGGTCGATCTGGTCAATGAGCTGGAGCGTGAGAAGCGAGAAGGCAAGGCCGGTCGCCTCGCACTGGCGCTGTCACACCTGGACCTGGTCATCCTGGACGAGCTGGGGTATTTGCCCTTCAGCCAGGCCGGCGGCGCACTGCTGTTTCACCTGCTCTCCAAGCTGTACGAGCACACCAGCGTGGTGATCACCACCAACCTGAGTGCGCATTCCACTGATGGCGGACACTGATTCCATTCTCATAGCGGACAGCGTTCCACGCGATGGCGGACACCCTGCGCTGGTGCCCTGAGTGACCTGTAAATCGTAGCCGAAGTGTCCGCCATCAGCGTGGAATGGCGGTCGGACTGGATGGTCAGCCGGCCTTGGCGAGCTTTCTCATCGACTCGCCCTTGAGGGCCATCTTGTGCGAGCCATGCACGATGCGGTCCAGGATGGCGTCGGCCAGCGTGGGCTCGTCCAGCCAGGCATGCCAGGCCGTTACCGGCAGTTGGCTGGTAATGAGCGTCGAGCGCGTGCCCACCCGGTCGTCCAGCAGTTCCAGCAGGTCATTGCGCTCGTGTGCAGCAATCGGGGCAATGCCGAAGTCGTCCAGGATGAGCAGGTCCAGTCGCGCCAGTTGCGCCAGCCGCTTGCCAAAGCTGCCGTCGCCGTGGGCTACGTGCAGCTCCTCCAACAACCTTGGGGCGCGGGTGTAGAGCACCGAGAAGCCCAGGCGTGCCGCCTGCTGCCCCAGCGCACAGGCCAGCCACGTCTTGCCGCAGCCGGTGGCGCCGGTAAGCAGGACGTTGTGACCATGGCGCAGCCAATCGCCTGTAGCCAGGCTGGCGATGACCTCTCGGCTCAGCCCCCGGCTGCCACGCCAATCAATGTCCTCCAGACAAGCGCTGGAGACCTTCAATCGGGCGGCCTTCAGGAGACGCTCCAGGCGTTTGCTATCGCGCCAGTCCACCTCGCGCTGCACCAGCAGCGCCAGGCGTTGTTCAAAGGGCAACTCACTGGCAGTGATATGGGTGGCGGCATCGTTCAGGGCGGCCACCATGCCGTCCAGGCGCAGGGCGCGCAGTTGGTTCAAGGTGTGTTCGTTGAGCATGATTGTTCTTTCGTTGTTTCGCTTCGGTGTTCTGGCTTCTCAGTGGTAGTAGCCCGGCCCGCGCACGTTCCGTGCAGTGGCAAGCTGGCCTGCATGGGCATGGGGGCGTCCAGCGGCCGCTGGTCCAGCCCACAACTCAGGATGGAGGCGATGCTCTTGTAGGACGGTGAGCGAATCGACTGCGCACGGGTACAGGCTGCCTCCAGCCGCTGCGCCCCGTACTCACGCCCCAGGCGCATGAGGCCCAGACAGGAGCGGTAGCCCTGCTCGGGATGCTGGCGGTGCTCCATCTGCCAACGCACCACGGCCGCGGTGGCCGCTCCCACCCGCTCGCCCCAGGCGATGAGCTTGGCCGGCGTCCACTGCAGGTGCGCCCGATGCGAGGCCGGCATGTGCTCTGGCGTCGTGGTGTGGGCGCCCTTGCGAGGATTCAGTGCATGGGCGGCCACCCGTTTGCTGCCGTGCAAGACTTCGAGCGAACTGGCCGTGATGCGCAACTCCACCGCTTCGCCCACCAGGGCGTGGGGCACCGAGTAGTAGTGGCCGTCGAGCTCGACGTGGTAATCGATGTTGACGCGGGCGCGCTTGAAGCGGGCAATGGCCATGCGTGTGGCCGGCAGGGGGCGCAGGGCCGGCCGGTCGAGTTCGGCAAAGGCGCTGGCCCGGTTGCCGGGCAGCTTCTTGAAGGGACGTTGGTTCAAGTCGGCCAACAAGGCGGCAATGGCCCGGTTCAGGGCGGCCAGGCTGAAGAAAGTCTGGTGGCGCAGCCGGGCCAGAATCCAGCGCTCGACCACCTGCACGCCGACCTCCACCTTGGGCTTGTCGCGGGGTTTGGCCGGGCGCGCGGGCATCACGGCCAGGCTGTAATGCGCCGAGAGCTCTTGGAGCAAGCGGTGTGAGGTGGGCTCATAGCGGTCGGGGCGGGCCATGAGGGCGCGCGGCTGGTCGGGAACCAGCAGACGGGGCACGCCGCCGATGAACTCCAGCGTGGCGATGATGCTGGCCACCCAGTCGGCTGCCTTCTGGCTGGCGGTGGCACAGGCGTAGGTGTAGTTCGATGCGCCCAGCACGGCCACAAATATCTGGGCCTGCGTTATCTCGCCGGTACTGGCGTCCACGATGGGCACCGTCTGGCCGGCGTAGTCCACAAAGAGTTTGTCGCCGGCCTCATGGGTCTGGCGCATGGAGCGTTTCAATCGCCGGGACCAGGCTTGGTACTTCTCGCAGAAGGCGCTGTACTTGTACGCCTGGCCGCCGTGCTGCTGTTGGTACTCCTCCCACAGCAGTTGCAGCGTGACGCCGGGGCGGCGCAGTTCGCGGTGGATGTGGGCGTGGTCGGGCTCCAGGTGGCGCGACGCGCGGGGCACCGGTGGCTTGTAGAGCCGGGCCTGCAGTTCTTGGTCGCTCAAGGTCTGGGCCAGCGCCCAGTCCACGCCGGCCACGCCGGCCACGCGGGCGTAGCTGGCGATTTCGCTGACCCTGGGTGTGGGCATCGCTGACTCCGGTCAAAAAAACCGGGCAGCGTATGCCGCGTTCGGGTCACTCAGAA
>NZ_JAGKSE010000032.1:0-19624 GCF_017939685.1 Acidovorax sp. JG5 | reverse complement strand
CATGGAAGAGAAAGGGTGGTCTGGTCAACGCGATTCTGCACATGTCAGTGTCCCCCCGCCTGGGCATCGGCGACGGCGGATCCCAGATAGGCCTCCTGCACGCGCGCATTGGCGCGCACTTTGTCGGGGGTGTCAAAGGCGATGACCTCGCCATACACCACCACGGCAATCTTGTCGGCCAGGCCGAACACCACGCCCATGTCGTGCTCCACCGTGAGCAAGGTGCGCCCTTCGGTCACTTCCTTGATGAGATGGATGAAGCGCGTGGTTTCGCTGCGGCTCATGCCGGCCGTGGGTTCGTCCAGCAGAACCACATTGGCCCCGCCGGCAATGGTGACGCCGATCTCCAGCGCACGCTGCTCGGCATAGGTCAGGTTCACGGCCAGCGTGTCGCGTTTCTTGTCGAGCTGGATCATTTCCATGAGCTGCTTGGCGCGCTCGTTGGCGTCGTCCAGGCTCGAAAGAAAACGCAGGAAAGTGTACTTGTAGCCCATGCTCCAGAGCACGCCGCAGCGCAGGTTTTCGAACACGCTCAGCTTGGGAAAGATGTTGGTGATCTGAAAGCTGCGTGACAACCCCATGCGATTGATCTCGTAGGGCGCCTTGCCATCGATGCGCTGGCCATTGAGCAGCACTTCGCCGCTGGTGGGACCAAAGCGCCCGCTGATCAGGTTGAACAGCGTGGACTTGCCCGCGCCATTGGGGCCGATGATGGCCACCCGTTCGCCCGGCTGCACGGCCAGGTTCACGCCACGGATGATTTCCGTCTTGCCAAAACTCTTGCGCAGATCACGCAGTTCGAGCGCACAAAGTGCGTTTGTCGCTATGGTCACAGCGCTTCCCCCCGCTTGATTTCGTGTTCGATCTCTTCCTGAATCAATCCCCACTGGCGCACAAACTGGCGCCGGCACAACTCGAACAGCCCCAGCCCTGTGACCAGCACGAACCCCGCGCCAAACCAGCTGCCCACCGAGTTGGCCTGCAAAGTGGCCCCCAGAAAACTCAGTTGTGGCCCCAGGGCCGCATTGAGCTGGAGGTGGTAGGTCATCTCCACCATGGCGGCCGCCCCCAGCACGGCCACCAGCGCCGTGCCGCCCAGCGCCATGTAGGAAGGCAACAGGGTGCGCAGCTTGCCAAACTTCGCCAGGCGCAGATTCATCATGATCAGGCTGGCAATGCCGCCGGGCGCATACATCACCATGAACAGGAAGACGAGCCCCAGATACAGCAGCCAGGCCTTGGACAGCTCGGACAGCAGCACCGACGCCAGTACCAGCAAGACCGCGCCGATGATGGGCCCGAAAAAGAAGGTGGCGCCGCCCAGAAAGGTGAACAGCAGATAGCTCCCCGAGCGCAGCACGTTCACGCTGTCAGCGCCCGTGACGATTTCGAAATTGATCGCCGCCAGCCCGCCCCCGATGCCGGCAAAGAAGCCGGCAATGATGAAGGCGAAATAGCGCACGCGCTGGGTGTTGTAGCCGATGAATTCGACGCGTTCAGGGTTATCGCGCACGGCATTGAGAATGCGGCCGAGCGGCGTGCCCGTGAAGGCGAACATGGCCGCGGTGCAGATGAAACAGTACACCGCGATCAGGTAATACACCTGAATAGCCGGGCCGAACGTGATGCCCAAGAACGACTGGCCATACACACGGTCGGTGGTGATGCCGCCCTCCCCGCCAAAAAACTCGGGAAACATCAGCGCCATCGAGGCGACCAGCTCGCCAATACCCAGCGTGATCATGGCAAACGTCGTGCCCGATTTCTTGGTCGTCACGAACCCCAGAAGGATGGCGAAGAACATGCCGGCCAGGCCGCCCACCAGGGGAATCAGCACCAGCGGCACAGACAGCGCGCCTTTGCCAGCCAGATTCATCGCATGGATGGCGATGAACGAGCCCAGGCCCGTGTACACCGCATGCCCAAAGCTCAGCATACCGCCCTGCCCCAGCAGCATGTTGTAGGACAGGCAGATGATGATGAGATAGCCGATCTGCGAAAGCATGGTCAGCGCCAGGCTGCTGCGAAACAGCATGGGCGCCACGATGAGCATGACCGCAAACAGGCTCCAGACGACCAGACGGCCCACGTTCCAGGGCTTGAACCGGTAGTACTGCGTGGCCGGAGAAACAGATGATGTGGTGGACTTCATGGCGTCAGTCTTCCCGTGTACCCAGCAGGCCCTTGGGACGGAAAATCAAAATCAGAACCAAAAAAAGATACGGCAGGATGGGCGCCACCTGCGAGACCGTGAGCTTGAGCAAAGGCCAGCCGAAGGTGGCCTCTGACACTGCCACGCCCATGCCTTGCAGCGCTGACGCCAGCGAGTAATCGATGGCCACGGCAAAGGTCTGCACCAGGCCGATCAGCAGCGACGCCAGAAAAGCCCCGGCCAGCGAACCCATGCCGCCGACCACCACCACCACGAAGATGATGGAGCCCACCGAGCCGGCCATGGCAGGCTCGGTGACATAGGTATTGCCGCCAATCACCCCGGCCAGGCCCGCCAGTGCGCATCCACCCCCAAACACCAGCATGAAAACGCGAGGCACGTTATGGCCCAGGGCTTCCACCATCTCAGGGTGCTTGAGGGCCGCCTGAATGACCAGCCCAATGCGGGTGCGCGTGAGCAGCAGCCACACCGACACCAGCATCAGCAACGCCACCAGCATCACAAACGAGCGCGACTTGGGAAACTGCGTGCCATACAGCGTGAACAGCGGCCCCTGCAGCTGCGCAGGCAGGCCATAGGGAACGGTGGAGCGCCCCCACACCAGTTGCACCAGCTCCAGGATCAGATAGGACAGCCCGAAGGTCACCAGCAACTCTGGCACATGGCCGAACTTGTGCACGCGACGCAGGCTGTAGCGTTCAAAAACGGCCCCCAGTGCGCCAACCGCCAACGGAGCAAGCACCAGCGCGGGCCAGAACCCCACCACGTTGGAGATGGTGTAGGCAAAGTAGGCCCCCAGCATGTAAAAGCTGGTGTGCGCAAAGTTGAGCACACCCATCATGCTGAAGATGAGCGTGAGGCCTGAACTCAGCATGAACAGCAGCAGCCCGTAGCTGACGCCGTTGAGCAAAGAGATCACGAAAAACTCAGGATTCATGGGAATTTTTCATTGCTGGGTAAAAAAAAGGCCCGAGTGGGTCGGGCCTCAAAGCGATGGAGGCGAGGTTACGGACGCTTCATCTGGCACGAGGTGGGCGTGCTGGCCACATAGGGCTCGTAGTACTTCACCGGAACGAATGTGTAGCCAGTGCTCTCGGAATCGATCGGATATTTGCCGCCGGCCTTTTCCCACTTCGAGATGAACAGGCCTTGCTGCAGCTGGTGATCGGTCTTGCGCATCTCGACCTCGCCGTTGAAGCTCTTGAACTTCATGCCTTCGAGCACGGTAGCCACCTTGACGGGGTCAGTTGACTTGGCCTTGACAAAGCCTTCGGACAACATCGAGAAGGCGTGGTACACGGCGCCGGTGTACATGTCGTCGTTGAACTTCTTCTTGTAGTCCACAACGATCTGGTTCAGCGGGCCCGGCAGGTTCATGTGAGCGTATGCCGCCATGTACACACGACCCGCTGCAGCGGCGCCCATGGCAGTGGGGCTGCCGGTGACGGAGCCGTAGTAGGTGTAGAAGTTGACGTTGTTCAGGCCCGAATCGTTGGCTGCCTTGATGAGCAGCGCCAGGTCGGAGCCCCAGTTGCCGGTGATCACGCTGTCAGCACCCGAGGCCTTGATTTTGGCGATGTAGGGCGAGAAGTCACGCACCTGGGCCAGCGGGTGCAGGTCGTCGCCGACAAACTGCACATCGGGGCGCTTGCGCTTCATCATTTCCTTGGCGAACTTGGAAACCTGGTGGCCGTGCGAATAGTTCTGGTTGATCAGATAGACCTTCTTGACCTCAGGAAGGTCCTTCATGTAGGTGGTCAGCGCTTCCATCTTCATGGAGGTATCGGCATCCAGACGGAAATGCCAGTAGCTGCACTTGCTGTTGGTGAGGTCGGGGTCCACCGCGGCGTAGTTGAGGAACAGCACTTCCTTGCCGGGGTTGCGGGCGTTGTGCTTTTCCAGCGCATCGATGATGGCCAGCGCGGGGCCCGAGCCGTTGCCCTGCACCACATAGCGGGCCCCCTGGTCCATCGCCGAGCGCAGTGCACTGGTGGTTTCCTGCGGGCTGAGCTTGTTGTCGATGCCGATGATTTCAAATTTGACACCGGCGGCATTCTTCTTGCTGAACTCCTCGGCCAGAAACTGAAAGCTCTTGAGCTGGTTCGTTCCGACTGCGGCCATGAGACCCGAGAGCGGATCCAGCCAGGCGATCTTGACGATCTCGCCATTTTGGGCAAATACGCCGCCAGCGCTTACCAGAAGGGCGGATGCAGCTACTGCTTTGATAGCAAATTTCATAATCTCTTGTCTCCTGTTGTATCAACCGGATGCAGCGTACCGCGTTGCAACAAGCCATCGCTCAGGGATTGCCCCTAGCAGCTATCGCGCAGGCGACTGGTGCGCGACTGGCATGACATGGATGCGGCGCGCCCCAGCGCCGCATCCGCCCCGGATCAGAGGCCGGGAAGCCGGTAGTCCTTGAGCTGCTCGCGCAGCTTGGCTTTGAGCATCTTGCCCGTGGCACCGATGGGAATGGCATCAACAAACACCACATCATCGGGAATCTGCCACTTGGCAGTCTTGCCTTCGTAGAAAGACAGCAACTCTTCGCGGCTCACTTGGGCGCCGGGTTTGAGCGCCACCGCAACGATCGGTCGCTCGTCCCATTTGGGGTGCGGCATGCCGATGCAGGCCGCCATGGCAACGGCTGGATGCGCCATGGCGATGTTCTCGATGTCGATCGAGCTGATCCACTCGCCGCCGGACTTGATGACGTCCTTGCTGCGGTCGGTGATCTGCATGTAGCCATCGGTGTCGATCGTTGCCACATCCCCCGTGGGAAACCAGCCGCGCCCCTGTGCGTCCGCAACCAGGGGACTGCCGCCTTCGCTCTTGTAGTAATCGGCCACGATCCATGGTCCTTTCACCAGCAGATCGCCGTAGGTCTTGCCATCCCAGGGCAGCTCGGCACCGGCGCTGTCCACGATCTTCATGTCCACCCCGCAGATGGCGCGCCCCTGCTTTTGCAGAATCTTCATCTGCTCGTCGCGCGGCAAGGCCAGGTGCTTGTTCTTGAGTGTGCACAGCGTGCCCAGCGGGCTCATTTCGGTCATGCCCCAGGCGTGCAGGACCGACACGCCAAACTCATCCTGAAAGGCATGGATCATGGCGGGCGGGCATGCCGAGCCGCCAATCACCGTGCGATTGAGGGTGCTGAATTTCAGGCCGCCAGCCTTGGCGTGGTTCAGCAGCATCTGCCAGACCGTGGGCACACCGGCGGCAAAAGTCACCCCTTCCGATTCGATCAGCTCATACACCGACTTGCCATCGAGCGCCGGCCCCGGAAACACCAGCTTGCAGCCGGTCAGGGGCGCCGAATAAGGAATGCCCCAGGCATTGACGTGGAACATTGGCACCACGGGCAGCACCGCGTCGCGCGCCGAGAGGTTCATCACATCGGGCAATGCGGCCGCATAGGCATGCAAGGTGGTCGAGCGATGGCTGTAGAGCGCCGCCTTGGGGTTGCCGGTGGTGCCGCTCGTGTAGCACATGCTCGATGCCGAGTTTTCGTCAAACACGGGCCAGGCGTAGTCGCTGGAGGCGCCGCCAATCCACGCCTCGTAGCTCACCAGCCCCGGAATGCCCGTGTCCTCCGGCAGCTTGTCGGCATCGCACAGGGCCACCCACTTCTGGACCGTGGGGCAGCGCGCATGCACCGCCTGCACCAGCGGCAGGAAGGTGATGTCAAAGCACATCACCTGGTCCTCTGCATGGTTGACGATCCAGGCAATCTGATCGGGGTGCAGGCGCGGGTTGACGGTGTGCAGCACGCGGCCCGATCCGCTTACGCCAAAGTACATCTCCATGTGGCGGTAGCCGTTCCAGGCCAGCGTGGCCACGCGGTCGCTGAACTGCAGCTTCATGCCGTCCAGCACATTGGCCAGCTGCCTGGCACGCCGGGCAAGGTCGCGGTAGGTGTAGCGATGGATGTCTCCCTCCACCCTGCGGGAAACGATTTCTGCATCGCCGTGGTGCCGCTCGGCAAACTCGATCAGCGTAGAAATCAGCAGTGGTTGACTTTGCATCAGACCCAGCATGTGCGCTCCTTGAATATTGTGTTGGTTGGAGTTCTTATCCTACCGTGGCAGGGGCCAGGCAACCGGTCTTGCGGCCCGGCCCGGCGACCGATCCCCTGCCACCACCGCACATAGGGCCAACCCGCCGGGATGCGAGCCTGCGTGCGCCCCGCGCGGCGGGCCACGGTGCCCACCAACGTGCCCACCCCGTGTCGCGCGCCTGACAGGGGCCGAGGGTTTCATCACCCTCTGGCGGCCGTCCATAGGGGTTAAAGATGCTGCCGGCAATGCCGCGCCAGATGCCGGCTGACCCCAACGGCCGATGCAGCCGCCCCCAACCGCAGGGCCCAACAAAAGGGCGGAGCCACACTGCCCCAAAGGCCAGCGCAGGCAAGGCCCTGCGGGCGCCGGGGCATCGCGGCTGCGAGACAATGCAGCGATGAACCCGCTTGCCGCCCGCACTGCTACCGCCTCGCCTCTGGATCTGACTGGTCAGGGGGGATTCGCAAACCTGGGCCCCGCATTCTTTACCGCGTTGCAACCCACCCCCCTGCCCCAGCCGCACTGGATCGGGACCAGCACCAACGTGGCGGATTTGCTGGCCCTGGATGCCGGCTGGATGGCTTCTGACGAAGCGCTGCAGGTTTTCACCGGCAACGCCCGTTTGCCGGGCAGCAGCCCCCTGGCCAGTGTTTACAGCGGCCACCAGTTTGGCGTGTGGGCCGGGCAGCTGGGCGACGGGCGGGCCATCTTGCTGGGCGAAACCACGGGCGGGCTGGAAGTGCAGCTCAAAGGCAGCGGCCGCACGCCTTATTCGCGCATGGGCGATGGGCGCGCGGTGCTGCGCTCAAGCATCCGCGAATTTCTGTGCAGCGAAGCCATGCACGCGCTGGGCGTCCCCACCTCGCGGGCCCTGTGCGTTACCGGATCGCCAGCCCCCGTGCGCCGCGAAGAAATCGAAACCGCCGCCGTGGTGACCCGGGTGGCGCAAAGCTTCGTCCGTTTCGGCCATTTTGAGCATTTCGCTGCGCGCGGCCAACTGGACGAGCTGCGCACGCTGGCCGACTATGTGATCGACCGTTATTACCCTGCCTGCCGCTCCACACCGCAACCGGGCGGCAACGCCTACGCCGCCTTGCTGCAGGCCGTGAGCGAGCGCACCGCCACGCTGATGGCCCACTGGCAGGCCGTGGGTTTTTGCCACGGCGTGATGAACACCGACAACATGAGCATCCTGGGCCTGACGATCGACTACGGCCCCTTCCAGTTTCTAGACGCCTTCGTGCCCGGCCATGTCTGCAACCACAGCGACACCCAGGGCCGATACGCCTACAACCGCCAGCCCAACGTGGCCTACTGGAACCTGTTTTGCCTGGCCCAGGCGCTGCTGCCGCTGATCGGTGACGAAGAACTGGCCCAGGCGGCGCTCGCGTCGTACAAAAGTGTTTTCTCCGATGACTTCATGGCCCGCATGCGCGCCAAGCTGGGTCTGACCACCGAGCGTGCCGGCGACGCCGAGTTGATCGACGCCATCTTGCGGCTGCTAGCCCAAAACGGCGTGGACTACACCATCTTCTGGCGGCGCCTGTCGCACGCCGTGGCGCAAAACCACTTCGAAGCCGTGCGCGACCTGTTTGCTGACCGGGCTGGCTGGGACCAGTGGTTGCTATCTTATTCAGAGCTACTAGCGCTTACAGATAAAGCGCTATCGGCACATTTGATGCTAAAAATCAATCCCAAGTATGTGCTGCGCAACCACCTGGGCGAGCAAGCCATACGGGCCGCGAAGCAGGGCGATTTCTCCGAACTCCAAACCCTGCAGCGCCTGCTGGAGCATCCGTTTGACGAACATCCCGGCCACGACGCCTGGGCCGACTTTCCGCCCGACTGGGCTTCTTCCATAGAAATCAGCTGTTCATCATGAGCTTCCCCATCCAGAAAACCGACGCCGAATGGCAAGCGCTGCTCCAGGAAAAGGGCGCCGAACCGGGGGCCTTGCAGGTCACGCGCCATGCGGCCACCGAGCGCCCCTTTACCGGCAAATACGAAGCCCACTGGGCCGACGGCAGCTACCACTGCATCTGCTGCGGTGCCAAGTTGTTTGATGCGGTCACCAAATTCGATGCCGGCTGCGGCTGGCCCAGCTTCTCGCAGGCAGAGCCCGGCGCCATTGCTGAAATCGTCGATCGCAGCCATGGCATGGTGCGCACCGAAACCGTATGTGCACAATGCGGGGCACATCTGGGCCATGTGTTCGAAGATGGCCCGGCCCCGACAGGCCTGCGCTACTGCATGAATTCGGCATCGCTCGATTTCGAATCCGGCAAGGACTGAACTTCGCGCCCCGAGACCCGCGACCCGCGACCCGCGACGGAACCCATGAAAATTCTCATCGACTTCTTCCCCATCCTGCTGTTCTTCGGGGCCTACAAGCTGTACGGCATCTATGTGGGCACGGCCGTGCTCATGGGAGCCACGGTCGTGCAGATGGCCCTGATCTACGCCATCGACCGGCGCCTGCAGACCCTGCACAAGCTCACCCTGGCACTGATACTTCTGTTTGGCACACTCACGCTGGTGCTGCAGGACGATCGCTTCATCAAGTGGAAACCCACCGTGCTGTATGGCGCCATGTCTATCGCCCTCGCCGTGGCGGTGTGGGCCCTGAAGAAAAATTTCCTCAAGATGCTGCTGGGCAGCCAGATGACCCTGCCAGAGGGCGTGTGGCACCGCCTGAACGTCGCCTGGATCGTCTATTGCGCCCTCATGTCGGCCGTCAACGCGTATGTCGTCGTCAACTTCAGCACCGAGGCCTGGATGGATTTCAAGCTCTGGGGCTATATCTTCCCGCTGGTCTTCCTGGTCGGCCAGGGTATCTATGTGGCGCCGCACCTCAAAGGCGACGAGCCCGCGGCCTGAAGGAACACCCTCCATGACCACCCTCGCGCAGCAAATGCACCAAGCCCTGGCGGACCGGCTTACGCCCACCGCCCTGGATGTCATCGACGAAAGCGCCGCCCATGCGGGCCATGCCGGGGCCAACGGCACGGGTTTCGGCACCCATTTCCGGGTGCGCATTGCGTCACCTTTGTTTACCGGCCGCAGCCGCGTGGCGCAACATCGCCTTGTGTATGATGCGCTGCAAGAATTTATTGACCAGGGCGTTCACGCCATCGCCATTGAAGTTCTCTGAGCCCGCCACCATCTTTCGGGTTGCTGGCCTTCAGCCAGCAACCACCTTCTCATTTTTTGGATTCCGCATGAAGAAACAGCTCCTGTCCGGCCTCGTGGCCGCTGCCGTGCTGGGCACGATGGCCCTGCCCGTATCCGCCCAGAACATTGCCATCGTGAATGGCAAGGCCGTGCCCAAAGAGCGCGCCGAAGTCCTGCGCCAGCAGGTAGAGCGGTCCGGTCGCCCCGTGACGCCTGAAATGGAAGGCCAGATCAAGGAAGAAGTGATCGCCCGCGAAATCTTCCTGCAAGAAGCACAAAAGCGCGGCCTCGAAGCCTCGGCCGAATACAAGGCGCAAATGGAACTGGCCCGCCAGACCATTCTGATCCGCGAACTGTTCGCCGACTTCCAGAAGAAAAACCCCGTCACCGACGCCGAAATCCAGGCCGAATACGACAAATTCGCGGCAGCCAACAGCGGCAAGGAATACAAGGCCAGCCACATCCTGGTAGACAAGGAAGCCGATGCCAAGGCCATCATCGCGTCCATCAAGAAGGGCGCCAAGTTTGAAGATATCGCCAGGAAGCAATCCAAGGACCCTGGCTCTGGCGCCAAGGGTGGCGATCTGGACTGGGCCAACCCCGCCAGCTACGTGAGCGAATTCACCGAAGCCCTGATCAAGCTAAGCAAGGGCAAGATGACCGACACCCCCGTGAAAAGCCAGTTTGGCTGGCATGTGATCCGTCTGGACGATACGCGCCAGGCCCAGTTGCCCAAGCTGGACGAGGTCAAGCCCCAGGTGGCGCAACAGTTGCAGCAGCAGAAGCTGGCGAAGTTCCAGGAAGATCTGCGCGCCAAGGCCAAGGTGGAATAAAAAGGCCGTAGCGGCATCCGCCTTGAACGCCGGCGGATCCAGAAAAACGCGCCCAAGGGCCAATGCCAGTCAGTTAACCCACTGACTGGCATTTTTTCGTTGGCGGGTCGGCGCAACCCTTCATGCTCGGCCATCAGACGCATCCATCGCCTCCGCAGCGTGTAAGCGATCAGCCCCCAGGGAGCCTTTTTTCTTGCCTGGTTACCGAGATCAACCCTCCATTGCGCGGCGGGCGTGTCGATAATGCAAGTACATGCATCCATTCCCCTCTTCCACCACACTGCGCCTGCTTGCTGCTTCAGCCGTTTTGCTGCTGGCCGGTTGCGAGATTCCCGGCCTGGGCCCTGACCCGCGCATTGCCCAGCGCGAAGCCGAGGCCCAAGCCATCGGCGGCGCCTGCCGCCATGCGCTGCGGGGGCTGGAAGACTGCTACACGCTCAACCCCAAGGCCGCCAAGGCCTCGGTGTTTGCCGGCTGGAAGGACATGGACGGCTACATGCGCGAAAACAAGATCGAGGGCACGCCCTCGGTGCTCGGCAAGATAGACAAGCCGGAACGCAGCGAACGCGCCACCGACATCGAAACCGAACCCAGCGACGCCGCTACCGGCCGCAGCCGCAGCTGACGGCCGGCTGCAGCGCAGCAAAAGCCGGCCAGGGGATGGCAAGCCCTCCAGCCCGCGCCGCGCCTCAATCCCGCTCAAACACCGCCATGCTCTCCACATGCGCCGTGTGGGGAAACATGTTCACCATGCCTGCCGCCGTGCACCGGTAGCCGGCCAGATGCACCAGCAGCCCGGCATCGCGCGCCAGCGTGGCGGGGTTGCAACTGACATACACGATGCGTTTCGGCGGCGTCCAGCCTTCGACCCCTGCAGGCAAGGGGCCCGCACCTTCGGCGCCGATGCGCGACTGCTCGATGTCGGCCAGTGCCTTGGCCAGCGCAAAAGCGCCTTCGCGGGGCGGATCGACCAGCCACTTGTCGGCAGTGCCGTCGGCCACCAGCATCTCTGGGGTCATTTCGAACAGATTGCGCGCTACAAAATTTGTAGCTGCGAGCGCTTTATGGTTATGCGCTACAGCCTGATTCAATGCATAGTTCTCGCGCGAACGGGCGACCAGCGCCTCGCTGCCCTCAATGCCCAGCACCTCGCGCGCCTGCGTGGCCAGGGGCAGCGTGAAGTTGCCCAGGCCGCAGAACCAGTCGATCACGCGCTCGTGCGGCTGCACGTCCAGCAGGCGCAGCGCGCGCGACACCAGCACGCGGTTGATGTGCGGGTTCACCTGGGTGAAGTCGGTGGGCTTGAAGGGCATGGTGATGCCGAAATCGGGCAATGCGTACGACAGTTGCTCGCCACCTTCATCCAGCAGCTTCACGGTGTCGGGGCCCTTGGGCTGCAGCCACCACTGCACACCGTGCTTGGCCGCAAAGGCGCGCAGCTGGGCGATATCGCCCGCGCTCAGGGGCTCCAGGTGGCGCAGCACCAGCGCGGTCACGTTGTCGCCGCAGGCCAGCTCGATCTGCGGGCAGGTATCGCGCGCATCCATGCTGGCAATCAGCGCGCGCAAGGGCATCAGCATGGCGTCCACATGGGGCGGCAGCACGGGGCATTGCTGCATGTCGGCCACATAGCGGCTCTTGCGCTCATGAAAACCAATCAGCACCTGGCCCTTCTTGATCACATGGCGCACCGACAGCCGGGCACGATAACGGTAGCCCCAGGCCGGGCCTTCGATGGGGCGCAGAACCGTCTCGGCCTTGACCTTGCCCAGGTGCCAGAGGTTGTCTTCGAGCACCCGCTGCTTGACGGCCACCTGGGCGCCGATGTGCAGGTGCTGCATCTTGCAGCCGCCGCAGGCGCCGGCATGCAAGCCAAAGTGCGGGCAGCCGGGGCGCACGCGTTGCGACGATTCGCGGTGGATCGCCACCAGGCTGGCCTGCTCCCAGTTGTTCTTTTTGCGGTGGGTGTTGGCGGTGACCAGCTCGAATGGCAGGGCACCGTCGATGAAAACGACCTTGCCGTCGGGCTTGCGGGCCACGCCCTGGGCGTCGAGGTCCATGGACTGCACCTGCAGCCAGCCCTCGGGCAGATCGCCTTGGGAATTTTGCTCGGTCGGTTCAAACGAGGGGGATAGTTCTTTCGGTTCGCTCATCCCCCGATTGTCTCAGGCGCGGCACGCCCACCGACCATGCCGGCGCAGAGCGCGCAGATCAGCCCCGGTCCGCGCGCGCGGGCCGCATGCCACCGGGCGCTGACACAGCGGTCAGCGGCAGCTTGTTGATGGTGATTTCGCATCCCTGCTCATCCAAAGAGAAAACCAGCGTGCCGCCCGGAGCCACCCGGGGCAGGGTTTCATGGATTTCGCGCGACATGTCCACCGGCGGCGTGGACGCCCGGTAAACAATCTCCTGATTGGGGGCATACACCCGATAGCAGGCGGCTGCCGCCGACTGGCTGGCAAAGGCGCCCACCAAGGCAATGGCGGCATAGGGCAACATGGACATGGTCTTCTCCTCGCTCTGGCTGGAATGTGCAGCCATTATGCGGCGATGCCCCTCAGCCAACGCCCACCCGGCATCCCAACATCACCGCAGGTGCAGGTGGTTGGTGTGCTTGACCTCCTCCATCACCGCATAGGTGCGCGTCTCGCGCACACCCGGCAGTTGCCACAGCACATTGCCCGCAAACCCGCGGTAGGCGTTCATGTCGGCAGATCGCGTCTTGAGCAGGTAGTCGAACCCGCCCGCCACCATGTGGCATTCCATGATCTCGGGGTGCACCTGCACGGCGGCCTTGAACTGGTCGAACACATTGGGCGTGGTGCGGTCCAGCAGCACCTCCACAAACACCAGCATGCCCGCGCCCAGCTTCAGGGGGTTGAGCCGCGCCTCGTAGCCCAGGATGAAGCCATCGCGCGTGAGGCGCTGCACGCGCGCCAGCACGGCCGTGGGCGACAGGGCTACCGCCTCGGCCAGCTTGAGGTTGGCAATGCGGCCGTCTTCCTGCAGGATTGACAGGATCTTGCGGTCAATCCGGTCCAGATCGGTTTCTGCTTGCATTTTTATTAGTAATTTATTCGTTGATAACGCCAATTTTCGACCATTTATTCATCAACAACCCAAGGATCATCGCCAGTAACGCGCCGAACCCCTTGTTTGGCCCTCCAAACCACCGAAAGACACCGCCATGACGCAGCAGACCAACGCCCAGCCCTCCGCTCCATTTGCCGACTTCGCGCCCCGCACGCCGCTGAGCAACCCGCTGCGCGCAGCCATCACCGCCGCCTACCGCCGCCCCGAGCCCGAGGCCCTGGCCCCCCTGCTGGCCCAGGCCCGCCTGCCGCAAGAGCTGGCCACGGCGTCGCAGCAACTGGCGCTGCGCATTGCCAGGGCTCTGCGCGAGCGCAAGGCCAGCGCCGGCCGGGCTGGCCTGGTGCAGGGCTTGCTGCAGGAGTTCTCGCTGTCGTCGCAAGAAGGCGTGGCGCTGATGTGCCTGGCCGAGGCACTGCTGCGCATCCCCGACAAGGCCACGCGCGATGCGCTCATCCGCGACAAGATCAGCCACGGCCAGTGGGATGCCCACCTGGGCAAGAGCCCCTCGCTCTTCGTCAACGCCGCCACCTGGGGCCTGCTCATCACCGGCAAGCTGGTGGCCACGCACAGCGAGGGCAGCCTGGGGGCATCGCTGGGCCGCCTGATCGGCAAGGGCGGCGAGCCCCTGATCCGCAAGGGCGTGGACATGGCGATGCGCATGATGGGCGAGCAGTTTGTGACAGGCGAGACCATTGACGAAGCCCTGCGCAACGCCCGCACGATGGAAGCCGAGGGCTTTCGCTATTCGTACGACATGCTGGGCGAAGCCGCGCTGACCAGCGAAGACGCCAAGCACTACTACGCCTCGTACGAGCAGGCCATCCACGCGATTGGCAAGGCCTCTGCCGGGCGCGGCATCTACGAAGGGCCGGGCATCTCCATCAAGCTCTCGGCCCTGCACCCGCGCTACAGCCGCGCACAGTTTGGCCGCGTGATGGACGAGCTGTACCCGCTGGTGTTGCGCCTCACGGCCCTGGCCAAGCAGTACGACATTGGCCTGAACATCGACGCCGAAGAAACCGACCGCCTGGAGCTGTCGCTGGACCTGCTGGAGCGCCTGTGCCACGAGCCCACCCTGGCGGGCTGGAACGGCATTGGCTTTGTCATCCAGGCCTACCAAAAGCGCTGCCCGTTCGTCATCGACTACGTGGTCGACCTGGCCCGCCGCACCCAGCGCCGCCTGATGGTGCGCCTGGTCAAGGGCGCCTACTGGGACAGCGAAATCAAGCGCGCCCAGGTCGAAGGCCTGGAGGACTACCCCGTCTACACCCGCAAGGTGCACACCGACATTTCGTACATCGCCTGCGCCAAGAAACTGCTAGCCGCGCCCGAGGCCGTGTACCCCCAGTTCGCCACGCACAACGCCGAGACGGTGGCCACCATCTACCAACTGGCGGGCAGCAACTACTACGCGGGTCAGTACGAGTTCCAGTGCCTGCACGGCATGGGCGAACCCCTGTATGAGCAGGTGGTGGGCGCCATCACCGCCGGTAAATTGGGGCGCCCGTGCCGCATCTACGCCCCCGTGGGCACGCACGAAACCCTGCTGGCCTATCTGGTGCGCCGCCTGCTGGAAAACGGCGCCAACACCTCGTTCGTGAACCGCATTGCCGACGAGACGATTGCACTGGATGAGCTGGTAAAGAGCCCCGTGCAAGTGGTGGACCAGCAAGCTGCGCTGGAAGGCACCGCTGGCCTGCCCCACCCCCGCATTGCCACGCCCCAGGGCCTGTATGGCACGCACCGCACCAATTCACGCGGGCTGGACCTATCGAACGAAAACACGCTGACCGCACTGACCGCTGCCCTGCAAGCCACGGCTGGCCACGCCTGGACGGCAGCGCCCCTGCTGGGCGCCGATGCACCCGCAGACCTCACCCAGCCCGTGCGCAACCCCGCCGACCACAGCTATGTGGTGGGCCAGGTGCAAGAGGCCACCACCGCCGACGTGGACCAGGCCCTGGCGCACGCCCAGGCCGCCGCAGCCCCCTGGGCCGCCACGCCACCTGCCGAACGCGCAGCGGCACTGCTACGCACCGCCGACCTGCTGGAGGCCCGCACGCAGCCTCTGCTGGGCCTGCTGATGCGTGAAGCGGGCAAAAGCGCCAGCAACGCCGTGGCCGAAGTGCGCGAAGCCGTGGACTTCTTGCGCTACTACGCCGCCCAGGTGCAAAGCACCTTCGACAACACCACCCACATCCCGCTGGGCCCGGTGGCCTGCATCAGCCCCTGGAACTTCCCGCTTGCCATCTTCATGGGCCAGGTCGCTGCCGCATTGGCCGCAGGCAACCCCGTGCTGGCCAAGCCCGCCGAGCAGACCCCCCTGATCGCTGCCGAAGCCGTGCGCCTGCTGTGGCAGGCCGGTGTGCCCCGCGCGGCAGTGCAACTGCTGCCCGGCCGGGGCGAGACCGTGGGCGCGCGCCTGATTGGCGACGCCCGCGTAGTGGGCGTGATGTTCACCGGCTCCACCGAAGTGGCGCGAATCCTGCAGCGCACGGTGGCCGGGCGGCTGGATGCCTCAGGCCGCCCCATCCCGCTGATTGCCGAAACCGGTGGACAGAACGCGATGATCGTGGACTCGTCCGCCCTGGCCGAACAAGTGGTGGGCGATGCCGTGTCGTCCGCCTTTGACAGCGCCGGCCAGCGCTGCTCCGCCCTGCGCGTGCTGTGCGTGCAGGAAGAAGCCGCCGACCGCGTGGTCGAGATGCTGCAAGGCGCCATGGGCGAGCTGCGCGTGGGCAACCCCGCCGAACTGCGCGTGGACGTGGGCCCCGTCATCGACGCCGAAGCCCAGACAGGCATCGTCCAGCACATCGAAAAGTTCAAGGCCCAAGGCCACCGCGTGTTCCAGCACCCGAACCATGTGTCGGCTGCCAGCGCACAGGGCACCTTTGTGCCGCCCACGCTGATCGATCTGAACCACATTGGCGAGCTGCAGCGCGAAGTCTTCGGCCCCGTGCTGCACCTGGTGCGCTACGCGCGCAACGATCTGGACCAACTGCTGAACCAGATCAACGCCACCGGCTACGGCCTGACCCAGGGCGTGCACACCCGCATCGACGAAACCATTGCCCGCGTGGTGAACCGCGCCCATGCCGGCAATGTGTACGTGAACCGCAACATGGTGGGCGCCGTGGTGGGCGTGCAGCCGTTTGGCGGCGAAGGCCTGTCCGGCACGGGCCCCAAGGCGGGCGGTCCGCTGTACCTGCTGCGCCTGCTGTCGCAGCGCCCGGCCGATGCGCTGGCACGCACCTTTGCCGAAGCCGACCGCGCCACACCGCCCGAAGATGCTGTGCGCGCGCGCCTGCTGGCGCCCCTGACCACCCTGCAGCAATGGGCGCAGCAACAAGGCAATGCGAACTTGGCCAGCACCTGCCAGCGGTTTGCCCAGCAAACCCAAAGCGGCACTGCCCGCACCCTGCCCGGCCCCACGGGCGAGCGCAATGTCTACACCCTGGCCCCACGCGCCCGCGTGCTGTGCCTGGCGCAAAGTGTGGACGACCTGCTGGTGCAGACCGCCGCCGTGCTCGCCAGCGGCGGCACGGCCCTGTGGCCTACCGACCAAACCAGCCTGCGCACGCAATTGCCCATGCTGGTGCAAGCGCAGGTCATGCTGCAGGACAACACACTGAACGACAGCACTTTGGAGTTAGACGCCGTGCTGCACCATGGCGACGCCCCATCGCTGCAGGCCGTGTGCACCGCCCTCGCCCGCCGCGCCGGGCCCATCGTGGGCGTGACCGCGCTGCAACCCGGAGCCACGGACATCCCGCTGGAGCGCCTGCTCATCGAGCGGGCACTCAGCGTGAACACAGCAGCAGCCGGAGGCAATGCGAGCCTGATGACGATGGGATGAGCATCCAGCACCGGACGGCCAGTCATCGTAGAGAAATTTGAATCAAACTAGCCTCTAGCGCTTACTAAGCATGGGCTAGCAGCTATTGATTAAATAGCAATCAAAATGCCGATGCCAGCGGCAGATTGAGCAACAGGTTCTGCGGCTTGATGCGCACCACGCCCTCGGCACTGGTCGCCAGCCCCAGATACACCGGTTTGCCCGCCACATCGGCCCGCATTTCGGCCGGGTTGACAAAGGTCAGCGTGAACAAGCTCACCAGACGCGCCATGCGTTCGGCATCCACCGGCCGGTCCTGGTACAGGTCATTGAGGATGGCGGTGGACTCCACATCCAGCCCCACATGCCAGCGCCACGCACTGTCGGTGACCTGGTGCACGGGCTCAATTTGCACTTGCACGCCCAGCAGGTGGGCCACCCAGCGCTCCAATACCCGCGCCAGCGCCTTCAGGCCTGATCGGGCGCGGGTCATCTTGAGCGTCAATCCATGGCTCAGGTCTTGCGTCAACTCGTGGGTCAGGTCGAGCAGAAAGTGGTGGCGATCACTCGCCTGCCAATACTGGCCAGCGTTGTCGGCGGCCAGCACCTGAACCTGCGCTGTCGGCTGCAGCGCACCGCTTTCCAGCAAAAGGCGCCCCATGTCGCCCAGGCCCGCGGTTTCGTTGAGCATGTCCAGCGTGGCGCGGTCGCCCGCGAGCATCTGCCCCTCGTGCAAGGTGATGCGCTGAGGCCGAAACAGCATTTCGGCGGCGCGGGCTTCGAAGGCGTCATTGCAGTTGTCGAGCAGGTTACGCAGCAGCGCCTGCACCACGGCATCGATGAACACGGCCGGCACATTCACCGCCCCGCTGCGCATGAGCTGCAGATAGAAAGCCTCCAGCGTGCCCGCGCGCACCAACGCATCGCGAAATCGCAGGAATACGGCGTAGTTCTCGCGTGCGTCGTCATCCGCCAGTGCCACCAGTTCCTGCGGCGCCACGGGCCGCAATGGCGACTTGGCCAAAGACTGGTGCAGGGCCACCTCTGCAGCGCATGACTCGGGCACCAAGGCAAGTTCGGGCCTGGCCAATATCCACTGGAAGTACGCGTCCGTCGGCAACAGCCAACCACGCGTGTCTCGCGCAAGTGACTGAAAGCCGCAATAGGGCCAGAAGTCGGAGGGCGAATTCATGTTGCAGCGCCTCCAGCTGGCACCGCTGCGCAGGGAAGAAAAGTATTCATCGGGTATAGCGCGACCCCAGGGAACGCCCTCGCGGGTCAGGTCATGGAGCGCAAAAAAAGAAACAAGCCAAGCATTGTGCCGACGCACGAGCACGAGAGCCGCAAAGGGCTCTTAGCCATATCCTCATATGACATCGCCCTGCCCTCACTTGCTCTGGCTTCGACAGAAACACCGTGTTGAGAATCTACCTCTGGCTACTTCGGCGACGCTGCGCTCTACGAGGAGGCCGGGCACCAGAACATGAACTTTCCCGGTGCCCAGCTCAGGGCATGGCTGACCGCTTCTCAGGCAGCGTTGCGGATCAGTTGCGCCGCGCGTTCGCCGATCATCACGGCGGGGGCAATGGTGTGGCCGCTGATCAATGAGGGGATGACCGATGCGTCCGCCACCCGCAGGCCGGTAACGCCGCGAACGCGAAGCTGCGGGTCGACCACGGTGAGTGGATCCGAGAGATCGCCCATGCGTGCCGTGCCAGCGAGATGGTAGGTCGTGTACATGCTGCTCAAGATGGCCTCATGAAACACCGAATCATCCGCACCGACGGCCGGATAGACCGTTTCGGTGTAGCGCGCCAGGGACGGCGTCTGCGTCAACTTTTGCGCATGGCGCATCGCCTCGACCAGCTGTGCACGGTCATCGGGATCACGCATGTAGGCGGGATCGATGAGGGGCTTCGCGTGGGGGTCTGCCGAGGCCAGGCGCAGCGTGCCGCGGCTTTTCGGGTGCAGCAGCACGACCCAGATCTTGTAGCCGTTGCGCTGCTCGACCTCTGCACCATCAGTCGGGGCACCGACCGGGCTGTTCGCCGCGACCGCCGGGTTGTAATCGAAGAGCAGCTCGTAATCGGGAACCGGAGCGTCTTTCGTGCGGGAAATGAACCCGACGCCATTTTGCGAGAAGAAGGCAGCGGGGCCGGAGCGGTCAGATCTCCATTGCGCAAGGGCCTCCTCGGAGGTTGGGTCTGCCAGGTAGGAGCCGCCAACGCCGCTCGGGGCGGTCACCACGACCGGGGCGGTCGGATGGTCGTGCAGGTTCTCCCCGACGCCGGGTACATCCGCGATGACCTGGATGCCGTGCTCGCGCAGATGCTCGGCCGGACCGACGCCCGACAGCATGAGCAGTTGCGGGGTGTTGATGGTGCCCGCGCAGAGGATCACTTCGCGCTCGACATTAAGGCCCACCCCTTTCAAGGTGTTTAAAAGGAAACCGTCGTAATCT
>NZ_JAGKSE010000031.1:0-21340 GCF_017939685.1 Acidovorax sp. JG5 | reverse complement strand
CAACAAGGGTTAAGAACTCCACTTTTCAGGGGCAACCTCAGGCCAGCCTGCTGTACCTCAAGCACAGCTTCAACCTCAGCGACGAAGAACTCGTTGTGCGCTGGAGCGAGAACATCCTGTGGCAGTTCTTCAGCGGCATGGATTACTACGAGCATCGCCTGCCCTGCGACGCCACGCAGATTGGACGCTTTCGCCGCGACCTGGGCGAGGAGGGCTTGGAGCTGCTGCTCAAGGCCACCATCGACACGGCCGTTGCCATGGAGGCCGTCAAACCTCAAGACCTGGAGCGCGTGATTGTTGACACCACTGTGCAGGAGAAGGCCATCGCCCATCCGGTGGACAGCCGCTTGCTGGAGATCGCTCGCCATAAGGTGGTCAGTGCCGCCAAGCGCGCAGGCATCGGGCTCAAACAGACCTTTGCCAAGGAAGGCAAGGCCTTGCGCTGGAAGGCCGGCGGCTACGCCCACGCCAAGCAGTTCCGGCGTCTCAGACGCGTACTCAAACGCCAGCGCACGATTCTTGGCATCGTCATTCGCGAGGTGCAACGCAAAATGCAAGGCGAGGGCTTCGCACCTGAGCACCCCAAGGCCGCAAGTGACTTGTCGATGTGGCTTGCGCGAGCTGAACGCATCCGCACGCAACAGCGTCACAGCAAGAACAAGCTCTACGCGCTGCACGCGCCGGAGGTCGAGTGCATTGGCAAGGGCAAGGCACGCAAGCCCTACGAGTTCGGTGTCAAGAGTGCGGTGGTGGTCTCACACCAGCATGGCCTGATGCTGGGTGCACGCACCTTCCCCGGCAACCCCTACGACGGCGGGTGCGATTCAAACTGATGTGGCGTTATTCTCGGCCATCTATCCATCCAACCAAGGGGCGACGACATGACTGAGCCATTAATGAGTGACGCGGAGTTGGTAAGAAGATTAGGGGCGCATCCTGATCTGCGAAGCCGAATGGAGTCCCTGCTGCTGGCCGTCGAAGATGAGACGGGAGAGCTCAAGACTGCCGATGCGGCTGAAATGCGGGTAATCGAGGAAATGCGACGCACCGGCCAAGTTGCGCTTCAATCATGGGCGACACGCCAGGTAATGCAGACCTCGCAAGAGCTCAAGCAAACCGCTGGCGTATGGAGCGAGGGTAAAAAAAACTCTGCTGGCACACCACCTTTGGTGACATCTGCATTGACGAGCCTCAATACCGCAACGCCACCAAAAGAGTCCGCCCGTTTGCGCAAAGCGCCCAAGTCAGCAACCGCGGCTGCTCACGCCCGCTACAGCGCGTAGTCACCGACTTCGGTGCTGACCAACCCTTTGCCCAAGCCATGGACAAACTCGTTGAGCACTATGGCGTCGTGTTGAGTGAAAGCACCATTGCCCGCATCACCGAGGGCCATGCCAAAAAGATATTTGAGTCGGCCCCGCCACCCCAAGGCTGGCCCACACAACCGGGCACCAGCACCGCAGTCATTGTGCAGACAGACGGGGGCATGGTGCCCATCATGGAGCCTGATGTCAACAGTGCAGACAAGCGCAAAGGAAAGAAGCTTCAGTGGAGAGAGGCAAAAATATGCCTTGCACACCCGCAGGGGAGCAAGACACTGGCCTTCGCCGGCACGCTGCTGGGAGACGTTGACACAGCCGGGCAATGCCTCTTTGAGTGTGCTGTTCAGGCCGGCTTTGGTACCGGCACGCCAATTCATGGCGTAGGCGATGGAGCGCCATGGATAGCCGATCAGGTTGAAAAGAAATTTGGTGCACAGGGCCGCTACCTGGTTGATTTCTTTCATGCGTGTGACTACCTCAGTGCAGCCGGCAAGGCCATCATCAGCTCAGGGCAGGAACACAAAACGTGGATGGACAAGCAAAAAACGCGACTCAAAACAAACCAGGCAAACGACGTATTGCACGAGCTGCAAACGCATCTTGAATCGCCACAGGTTCAGGACAGCGAGGCCCCGGTAAGGCAGTGCCACCGCTACCTGTTCAACAGACCAGACCAACTCAATTACCAAGACGCAATCAAGCGCGATTTACCCATTGGTTCGGGGGAAATTGAAAGCGCCCACCGCTACATTGTTCCATGCCTATCCGGTTAACGCCCAAAAGCTCGGTGCGGCCACTACAGGTAGCGTCTGGCGCCGGGTCAAGCTACCACCTATAGTGTCCTTGGGTGCCAACCGGATAGGCATGCATTGTTCAACAGCGCATGAAACGCCCGGGCGCTTGGTGGCGTGCGCACAATGCCGAGCACATGCTGGCATTGCGGCTCAATCGCGCAAACCGTCAGTGGGACAGCTATTGGCAGCGAATTTCAAACAACCAGCATGATCAACTCACCACATCAGTTTGAATCGCACCCTACGACGGCCACATCCTGAGCGCAGTCCTGGAACAGGCAACGAACTTGATGCAAGACTTGCCTGTCAAGCTCAAGCACATCGTGGTCGATCTGGGCTTTCGCGGCGTGGACGCCGACAACCCGGACAAAGAGATCATTCACCGGGGCAAGTACAAGCGCCTGAGCACCAAGCAAAAGGGCTGGCTCAGACGGCGCCCGGCCATCGAGCCAGCCATAGGCCACTTGAAGTCTGATCACCGCATGGATCGCTGCTGGCTGCAAGGCGCGCTGGGCGACGCTTTGCACTCCATCAGTTGTGCTGCTGGCTACAACCTGCGCTGGTTGCTGCGCGCCATTGCCCGTCGGGGCATAGGGGCGGTTTTTTTGCGCCTGTTGCAGGCTGCGTTGTCACCGCCATGGACGAAGGGAACATTACAGCGCTCTCATGCTTGCGTTGGGACTTGGTGTTTGAGCAACGGCGCCGGGGCGGTCGAAAAACCGAATTTTGGCCAGACCGCATGGGCTGGATTTTGAAAAATGAATTTTGCAGGGCCGACTAACTATAGCGGGTAGTCTGCGTTTCCTCCCTCTTTGAATTGGAATTCTTGAATTGATCTTCAACGGGGAAAGCTGCTTAGGGCGAAGCCCGAAGCTGAAGGCTTCGAGAATAGCCGTTGAACACCTTTGTAACCAAATAATGAATGAGGTTAATGGGGTCAATGCAGAGTGTAAAAAACTTATTATCAGCGTTATCTCGATATTTATTAATCATCGAGCGTAGCGACAAAGAGCTTGCGAACTCATTATAGGAGGAGGCCTGGGCGCAAGCCCGGGCCGGGAGACATGAGCACCATCCGGATACCCTGCGCGCCCAGCGTCTGGACGTATATTTGACTTGACCGCAGTCCGACATGAGTTACCTCACCCACCCAACTGCTGCTCCAGCGCATGCAGCACCCGGTAACACGGCAACACGCTGGCGACGCTGGAGTCGGGCTGGCGACCCTCGCGGATGGCGGCAAAGAACTCACGGTCTTGCAACTCAATGCCATTCATGCTGACGGCCACCTGGGACACGTCGATCTTTTCTTCCTTGCCATTGAACAGGTCGTCGTAGCGGGCGATGTAGGTGGCGGTGTCGCCGATGTAGCGAAAGAAAGTGCCCAACGGGCCGTCGTTGTTGAAGCTCAGGCTCAGCGTGCAAATGGCGCCATTGGCACTTTTGAGCTGGAGGCTCATGTCCATGGCAATGCCCAACGTGGGGTGAATCGGCCCCTGGATCGCATTGGCCTTGACGATGGGGCTGCCGCACTGATAAGCAAACAAGTCCACCGTGTGGGCCGCGTGGTGCCACAGCAAATGGTCGGTCCAGCTGCGCGGCTGGCCCAGCGCGTTCATGTTGCTGCGCCGGAAAAAGTAGGTCTGCACGTCCATTTGCTGGATGTTGAAGCGGCCCGCCGTAACCTCCTTGTGCACGTACTGGTGGCTGGGGTTAAAGCGCCGGGTGTGGCCGCACATGGCGACCAGGCCCGATTGCGCCGCCAGCTGCGCCACCTCTTCGCCGTCGTTGAGCACGTCGCACAGCGGAATCTCCACCTGCACATGTTTGCCGGCGCGCAGACAGGCCAGTGTTTGCGCGGCGTGCATCTGCGTGGGGGTACACAAAATGACGGCGTCCACCGCTTTCAGCGCCAGGCTCTCGGCCAGCTCGGTGGTGACATGGCCAATGCCGTATTTGGCCGCGATCTCTCGGGTTTTTTCCAGCTCACGGCTGACCAGTGAGACCACTTCAACGCCTTCAATGTTCTTGATGCCGTCGAGGTGTTTGATGCCGAAGGCACCTGCGCCCGCCAGGGCGACTTTGATAGGTTTTGTCATTTAGGTATTCTCCATGATCAGGTGGCCCACGGCGGTGTTGCTCGCGGGCACATGGTAAAAGCGGTGCTTGACTGCGGGCGGCTTGCCGCCGGTCACGTCGGCCATGGCGCCGCGTGCGATGAGCCACATCACCAGCTCGATGCCCTCGCTGCCGGCTTCGCGCACGTAGTCGATGTGCGGCACTTGGGCACAAGCGGCGGGGTCGGCAATCATTTGATCGAGCCAGGCGTTGTCCCACTCACGATTGATCAGGCCGGCGCGCGGGCCCTGCAGCTGATGACTCATGCCGCCGGTGCCCCAGATGTGCACATTCAGGTCCTGGTCATAACTCTCCACCGCCTTGCGAATGGCCTGTCCCAGTTGAAAGCAGCGCTGGCCCGATGGCACCGGGTACTGCACCACGTTCACCGCAAACGGAATCACCGGACACGGCCATTGAAACGCATCCGCGGGTGGTTGGCCGCACATCAGGCTCAGCGGCACCGTCAGGCCATGGTCCACCGGCATCTTGTTGACAATGGTCAGGTCAAAGTCCTGCTGGATCACCGACTGGGCAATGTGCGCGGCCAGCTCAGGGTGACCGATGACGGGTGGCACCGGGCGCGGGCCCCAGCCTTCGTCGGCCACCGGAAATTGGGGCGCCGTGCCAATGGCAAAGGTGGGAATCATGTCGAGGCTGAACGCGGTGGCGTGGTCGTTGTAGACCAAAAAGATCACGTCCGGCTTATTGTCTTTCATCCATTGTTTGGAATACTCGTAGCCGGCAAAAACCGGCTGCCAATAAGGCTCCTTGTCCTTGCCGAGGTCGAGCGCCGCGCCAATGGCGGGCACATGCGAGGTGTAAACGGAAGCGGTGATACGCGCCATGTCAGGCCTGCACTTTCTGGCCAGCACGGCCCTGGGGTTGATGTTGGGGCTGGGCGTCGCCGTCTTCGCCGACAAAGCGATTACCTTCAATGCTGCGACCGCCGTGCAACATCATGTCGCGGTACTCGGCCTCGGTCATGCCGGTCATGGAACCGGCCATTTGCTGAAAGCTCAGGCCATCGGTGGCGCCAATACGGGCCAAAAAGTAGATATTGCCGCCCAGCGCCATGCAGCGGTTCAGGTCGCGCGCCATCACGGCCAGTTTCTGCTCTTCGGTCATCGGCCATTCGTCGAGGTAGGCCCGCTCGTCCTGCTTGAAACGCGCGCGATTCTCGGGCTTCATCAGTGAGACGCAAAACTGGTTCAGGTGGTAACCCTTGCGGCTTTGCTCGGCATCGAAGATGGTGGTACCTGGGACGTCGAGGTAAGGTTTGTCGAGTGCCATAAATTTCCTTCAGATCGAATCAAATAAAAACCTGGATTGCCACGCTACGCTCGCAATGACACATCAAGGCGGAGACAGTTCTGGCCAGTACAAGCGCATCGGGTTGTCCACCAGCAGCTTGTGCTGCAGCGCTGCGGTGGTGGCGATGTGTGGAATAAAGTCCACCAGCAGGCCGTCGTCGGGCATGTGGTCTTTCAGGTTGGGATGTGGCCAGTCGGTGCCCCAGAGCACGCGGTCCGGGAACTCTTCAACGATGGTTTTGGCAAATGGCACCACGTCGCGGTAGGCGTTTTGCTCGCCGTTCAGGGCCTTCGGACCGGTCAGGCTCAAGCGCTCCGGGCAGCTCACCTTGCTCCAGACGTTGGGGTGCTCGCGCATGAAGCGTCGGAACAATTCAAACTGCGGTCCGTTGACGGGCAGTGACACATCGGGGCGGCCCATGTGATCGACCACCACGGTGGTGGGCAAGGCGGTAAAAAAGTCCCACAGTTCGGGCAGGTCCACCGCTTCGAAATAGATCACCACATGCCAGCCCCAGGCTTTGATGCGCGCTGCAATTTCCAGCAACTCGTCCTTGGGCGTGAAGTCCACCAGGCGCTTGACGAAGTTGAAACGCACGCCACGCACACCGGCCTCGTGCATGGCCTGCAATTCGGCGTCACTCACGTTGCGCTTGACCGTGGCCACGCCGCGCGCCCTGCCGTTGGCGTGCAGCAGCGCGTCGACCAGGGCGCGGTTGTCGGCTCCGTGGCAGGTGGCTTGCACGATCACGTTTTTGTCAAACCCCAGGTGGTCGCGCAGCGCAAACAACTGGGCCTTGGAGGCGTCGCAGGGTGTGTACTTGCGCTCAGGCGCGTAGGGAAACTCGGCGCCCGGACCGAACACATGGCAATGCGCATCGACCGCGCCGGCGGGCAATTTGAACGTGGGTTTGGCAGGACCGGCGTACCAGTCCAGCCAGCCGGGGGTTTTGGTGAAATCACCGGGAGTGCTTTGGTTCATGGTTTATTTCTTTTGATTGACCTGCGCCAACATACGGTCCGCTTCCACGCGCCAGTCGGTGCTGCGGGCGAATTCAGGCGTGCCTTTGGTTCCGAACACACCGCTGTCGGCCAGATCGGCCACCCAGGCCTGGCGCTCGGCGGTTCCCGACGCCGACCAGGGCGTCAGACCGGCATCACGCACGGTCTCGGCAACTTCGCGCACTTCCTCGCTGCGGCGTCGGCCGTGCTCGATGACGCGTTGAAAGAAATAGGCCGCCTGTTTTTCCCAGCCGATGCCGGGGAAGGTCTCGTACAGGGACGCCACCACCGCGTCTTCCACGCCGTAGTGGCGGGCTGTGGTGAAGCTCTCGATCACCATGGCTTCCAATCCCTTGATCATGACGCTGCGGCACATCTTGGTGGCACTGGCCACGCCGAGTGTGTCGCTGGCCACCTTGCTGGCGAAGCCCAGCGTGTTGAGCAGCGTGCATAAGGCATTGGCGTGCGCTCCCCCCAGCAGCAGCGGCACCTTGATGCGGTACGGCGGGATGCTGGTCATGACGGCGCCTTCCACATAACGGCCACCAGCTGCGTCGATCAAGGCGGCAGCACGCTGCTTGGCGCCGGGAGACGCCGAGTTGAAGTCAAGGAAGAAGCTGCCTGGCTGAACCGAACCGGCGCAGGCCTCTGCCACCCGCACGGTCTGGCTGGCCGTGACCGCGCTGATGATCAGGTCAGCGCCCGCAGCCAGTTCACCGCTGGAGCCGAGAAAACCCACACCATGCTGTGCCGCGTGGGTCTGCAGGGGCCCGGCGGTGGACGCGTTGACCAACTTGAGGTCATAGGCACTGACGGCCATGCCCTGGGCGCGCAGGTCTTCGGCCAGGATGCGGCCCACCTCGCCATAACCGACCAGTCCGACGCGCCATTGTTTGGGGTTTGTTTTCATCGTTTTTTCTGTCAACATGAAGCATGGTTTCATTGCGAGCGCAGCGCGGCAATCCAGGACTCAGGCAACCATGGATTGCCACGGCACCAAGCGCCTCGCAATGACGGCGAACTTCAAATTAGTCAATGTATTTCAGACCAGCTTTTTCCAGGCCTTCACGCATCTTGTAGTAGTCCAGCCCGAGCACGCCTGAGGCAAAGATGGCACGCTTGGCACCTTCGTTGGCCTCACGCGCCTCGGCCGCATCGGCGACCTGTTGCGCGAACGCGGCGGGCACCACCACCACACCGTCGATGTCGGCAATCACCACATCACCCGGGTTGACCTGGGCGCCCGCGCACACCACGGGCACGTTGACCGAGCCCAGCGTGGCCTTGATGGTTCCTTTTGCGTGGATGGCCTTGCTGAACACGGGAAAGTCCATCTCGGTCAGATCTTTCACATCGCGCACGCCGCCGTCAATGACCAGGCCGACCGCGCCACGCGCCTTGAACGACGTCGCCAGCAGGTCACCAAAAAAGCCGTCGGCATTGTCGGTGGTGCAGGCCGCAACCACCACGTCGCCGGGCTGCAATTGCTCGGCGGCCACGTGCATCATCCAGTTGTCCCCCGGCTGCAGCAGCACAGTGACGGCGGTACCGCAAATTTTGGCCTCGTTGTAAATCGGACGCAGGTAGGGTTTCATGAGGCCGACACGGCCCATGGCCTCGTGGATGGTGGCAACGCCAAAGCGCGAGAGCTTTTCTACCGTTGCTTTGTCGGCGCGGGTGATTGTGCGTTTAACAATGCCTAGATTATTCATTTCGCTTCCGTTCCTTTCAAAAGAGTGTCGAGACGCGGGAAAACCCGCCGGGCGTTGCCCTCATAAATCTGCTGGCGGTCGGCAGCACTCAGGATATTGCTGGCTTCGATGTAGCGCTTGGTGTCGTCGTAGTAGTGACCGGTCTCGGGGTCGATACCGCGCACCGCACCGATCATTTCACTGGCGAACAGCACGTTCTTGACGGGAATCACGGTGTTGAGCAGATCGATGCCCGGCTGGTGGTAGACGCAGGTGTCGAAGAAGATGTTGTTGAGCAGATGCTCTGACAACAGTGGTTTTTTCAGCTCCTGCGCCAGGCCACGGAAACGGCCCCAGTGGTAGGGCACGGCGCCGCCGCCATGCGGGATCAAAAACTTGAGCGTCGGAAAATCCTTGAACAAATCGCTGGTCAGGCACTGCATGAAAGCCGTGGTGTCGGCATTCAGGTAATGCGCGCCGGTGGTGTGGAAGCAGGCGTTGCAGCTGGTGCTGACGTGAATCATGGCGGGAATGTCGTACTCCACCATCTTCTCGTAGATCGGGTACCAGGCCTTGTCGCTCAAAGGCGGCGAGGTCCAGTGGCCGCCGCTGGGATCGGGGTTGAGGTTGATGCCGACGTTGCCGTATTCACGCACGCACTTTTCCAGTTCGGGGATGCAGGTGGCCGGGTCAACACCCGGGCTTTGCGGCAGCATCGCCACCGGCACAAAGTGATCGGGGAAAAGCTGGCTGACGCGGTAACAGAGTTCATTGCAGATGGCCGCCCAGGTGCTCGATACTTGGAAATCGCCGATGTGGTGCGCCATGAAGCTGGCGCGCGGGCTGAACAGCGTGAGGTCGGAACCGCGCTCGCGCATGAGGCGCAACTGGTTGCTCTCGATCGACTCGCGCAGTTCATCGTCGCTGATGTGCAGGTCAGAGGCTTTGGGCATCAGGGCAGGATCCTTGATGCCAGCAATTTGCTGGTTGCGCCAGGTTTCCAGCGCCTTGGGCGCGGTGGTGTAGTGGCCGTGGCAGTCGATTATCATGGTAATGCTTTCTAAAAATCAGGGGTGAATCAAGCCCGGGGGTCGGCGAAGTCGAGTGGTAGCGGGTCTTTCAACTCGCCGATGCCTGTCCTGGCCAGATCCTGGCAGGCACCATGACCTCGCCACGCATGATCAGGCGCGCGGTGCGCAGCAGGGCCGCCCGGGTCACTTTTTGCGGATCTTTCGGGTCCAGCCCCAAGGCCACACTGAATTCGCCGGTGGGGTGCTCGACCGAGACGGTCGGCGCATTGCCCGGCGGCATCACGGCCACGCCGTCGCAGACCGAGCCCTTGAGCACACACGCGGTGCCCACCGTGACCGCGGCCAGCACACCAATGGCGTCATGGCACACATGGGGAATAAAACTGCGGGTGCTGATGCTGCCACCGGCGCGCGGCGCTGCGATCAGCGTCATTTTTGGGTAGTTTTTTTGTGACACATCGCCCAGGCCCATCCTGAGCGAAATCTGCAGCCGCAGCGCTTCCAGGCGGCGCTTCAAGTCGTCGTCGGCATTGAGCTCGGCCACCGTCTCGTAGCCGGTACGGCCCAGGTCAGTGGCTTCGATGAGCACCAGCGGCATGCCGTTGTCAATACAGGTCACATCGATCGTGAACGGCACAAAACCGTCACCGGTGACCGTGATACGGTCACGCACCTGCCCGGTGGGCAGCAAGCCGGAGCACACCGAGCCGGCCGTATCCAGAAAATTGATGGTCACCGGCGCAGCGGTGCCGGGCACGCCGTCAATGCGGGCGTCGCCACCGTAATTCACGCGGCCGCCCTGCGTGACCACCGTGATGTCGCACTGCATGCCGGTGTTAAGTGTGAGCACGCGTGCTGTCGTGGTGTCACCCTGCACGGGTACGAGGCCGCGCTCGATGGCAAAGGGCAGCACCGCCGCCAGCATGTTGCCGCAGTTGGGCGTGGTGTCCACCGTGTTGCGCTCGGGCTGCAACTGGGCAAACAAGAAATCCACCGCGACGCCGGGCGTCTGGCTGGGGCTGACGATGCCGACCTTGCTGGTCAGCGGATGCGCGCCACCGAGCCCGTCGATCTGGCGCCGATCGGGCGAGCCCATCACCGCCAGCAACACCCGGTCCCGCGTGGCCACGTCAGCGGGCAAATCCGAGGCCAGAAAGAATGGCCCGCGTGAGGTTCCGCCGCGCATGAAATAACAGGGAATGGGAATTTGCATGGGCCGGATTTTGGCCGCATCCACCGGTCTTCAAAAGCCAAAAAGGCCACTAGCAGATATAACAACTTGGCATAATTGGCAGCTTGTTATGGTTAACCCTTAGACCCGCAATACAGACAATTCACCACCTGCAGCCATGGACCTGAAACAACTCGAATACTTTGTGTGCGTGGCCGAGCTCGGCAGTTTTACCCGGGCCGCCATCGCCCTCGACATCGCGCAACCCGCGCTCAGCCGCCAGGTGCGCCTGCTGGAAGTGGAGCTGCGGCAAACCCTGCTGACGCGCAACGGCCGCGGCGCCCTACCCACCGAGGCCGGCAAACTGTTGCTGGCGCACGGCCGCGGCATCCTGCACCAGGTGGCGCGAGCACGTGAAGAGCTGGGCCGGGTGCGCGGTTCGCTGGCGGGCAGAGTCGCCGTGGGCCTGCCCACCAGCCTGGCGCGGGTGCTGACCGTGCCCTTGATCCGTGCCCATCAGTCCGAGTTGCCCGATGCCAGCCTGGCCATCAGCGAAGGTTTGTCGGTGCCCATGCAGGAGTCGCTGATCGCCGGGCGGCTCGACATTGCGGTGCTCTACAACGCCCAACCCAGCGCCGACATCGACATCACCCCGCTGCTGGAAGAAGACCTGCTGCTGGTGCAACGGCGACCGCCCGGCTTGGCCGAAGACCCGGCTCCAGGCCCCATCACCCTGCGCGAACTGGCCAAATTGCCACTGGTGATCCCGACCCGGCCCAACGCCATCCGCATGCAGGTGGAGTCTGAACTGGCCAACCTGGGTTGCCGCCTGAACATGGCACTGGAAATTGATGGGGTTTCGGCCATTCTGGATCTGGTGGCGGACGGGGCCGGCAGCGCCGTGTTGTCACGTAACGCCGTGGCCAGCTCGATCCGGCCGTCGGCGTTTTGCGTGCGCACCATCACAGCCCCGGTGCTGCGCACCAAAATTTGCATGGCCACCAGCGCCCTGCGGCCCAGCACACTGACACAGCAGGCCACGCTGGCGCTGCTGCAGCGCACGGTAGAGCAAGTGTTCAAGTGCTAACTTTCACGTTAATCCGAATGGCACTTACTTAAGCCTCACAACCTTGAAGTCACGGGCGTAAGCATTTGAATTTGAAGAAAAAAGGAGGTGGCTGACCAAGGGATTGATAGGATGGTTGTTACGAAGCTTCCAAACCATCTTTCGAAAGGCCAGCCACCATGAATCGTAATGCACGAAGCGCTTTGCATCAACGTCGAAGCAGGATCGGACGCCGGGCACGGGCAACCCCGGCGGTGGAGTTCTTCAACGTGCTGACCAGCCCGGAATTGCTGGCGACAACCGAAGCGCTGCTGCCTGAGCATCGCGAGCGGCTCTATCCGCCCACGGTTGCGCTGTCCATGTTCATGCGTCAGGTGCTGGAGGCCGATGGCTCGTGCCAGAAGGCGGTCAACGGCTGGGCAGCGCAACGCGCAGCCGATGGTCTGAGCCCGTGCAGCGTTCGCACCGGCGGATACTGCCGGGCGCGCCAGCGCCTGCCGCTGGAGATGGTCAGTACGCTCACGCGCGAAACAGGGCGCTTGCTCAGCCAGAAGGCGCTGGCGCCATGGCTGTGGCGCGGGCGTTCGGTCAAACTGGTCGATGGCACCGGGATCTCGATGCCCGATACTCCGGAGAACCAAGCCTTGTATCCCCAGCCCAACACCCAGGCGCCCGGAGTGGGTTTTCCTCTGGCGCGACTTGTCATGGTGATTTGCCTGGCCAGCGGCGCGGCGCTTGATATGGCGGTAGGACCCCACAGCGGCAAGGGCAGCGGCGAACTCGGACTGGTGCGCGGCCTGCTCGAAGGCTTCCCCCCAGGCGATGTGATGCTGGCCGATGCCCTGTACTGCAATTATTTCTTGATCGCCACTCTGATGGCCACAGGCGTGGATGTGTTGTTCGAGCAAAACGGCTCGCGTATCACCGACTTTCGCCGTGGCCAGTCGCTGGGCACGCGCGATCACTTGGTGCACTGGCCCAAGCCTGCGGCGCGCCCAGAGTGGATGACGCCCGAGCAGTACGCTCACTTCCCCGACGAACTCATGGTCCGTGAAGTCAAAGTCGCCCACCAGGTGCTGGTCACCACGATGCTCGATCATCGCAAGGTCAGCAAGGACGATCTCTCGGCGCTGTATGCGCGTCGCTGGAACGTCGAGCTTGACCTGCGCAACCTCAAGACCACCACGGGCATGGATGTGCTGAGCTGCCAGACGCCGCAGATGAACGAGAAACAGCTGTGGGTCCATCTACTGGCCTACAACGTGATCCGGCTGCTCATGGCGCAGGCCGCCTGCAATGCCGGTGTCGACCCGCGCGAGCTGAGCTTCAAGCACACGGTGCAATTGTGGACCGAGTGGGTCTCGCGCGGTCTGTCGGCAGCGAAGGATGGCGGGCGGCTGTTCACATTGATCGCCCAGTGCAGAGTGGGCAATCGATCCGGACGTATCGAGCCGCGAATGCGAAAGCGACGACCCAAACCCTACTCATGGTTAAAGGTCCCGCGTGCCCATGCTCGCCGGAAAATCAAGATGCATGGTCACGACTGGGATCCAAAGTAAGTGCCATTCCGCTTAAGCCTTGCGCCACAAGGGGTTGCAGGAGTGCCAGATCGTCGGCATGCCAGACGGTGCTGGCGGCACTGATGCGAACCACTACCCGGGCGCGCTGGGCCGGCGTCATCTTTGAAGATGCTTGCACCAGTTGCGCCTGTGCATCTTCCTTGGCATCGAGCCCCACCGCATCTTCCAGGTCGATGATGACCGCATCGGCACCAGAAACCAGTGCTTTGGCAAAGCGCTCGCTCCGGTTGGGGTCACCGGCCTGGAACGGCCCGTAGGGTAGATGCTGGCGTGCGCAGCGGCGGTACGCGGCGGCGGGGCGGCACCATCAAAGGCGTAATACATCGGCTAACTCATCCACTCCGCCAGGGCTTCGAGCATCGACACGTCAATATGGCTGCCCCGCCCGGTCTTGGCGCGCAACAGCAGGGCCGAGAGGATCCTGCTGTAAGCGTACATGCCAGCGGGGCAATATCGGCCACCGTTTGGAGCCGTGCGCAACGCCCGCCCTACAATTTGCGCAGCGCAACTCTTGCACGCTGCGCAACCGGTCACGATCGCTGGAATAGGCACTTGCCGCCTGGAAGTGGCACCGCTGGCCAGTACATTGGCCAGACTCTCGCACTGCTGCAAGATGTGAAACACGTCGCCATGACAAGGCTTGTCCTCCCAAACAATCTTCTGTCCGGCGCGCAGTCCAGTACACTGGTCAGCCACCGTATAGTCGGGATTGAAGCCTTGATCACGGGCGTACAGCAGATGGATGGCCCAGGTGTCGGCATCACGGTGTTCCTCCAACCCTACACAGTAAATTCATGAAGCCAGATGTCGAAATGCTATTGAAACGCTCGGGCTCCTTCCGTAAATTTGGAGACGACGCGCGAGTCAGGCAGTGCAGTTTCCGCAAAGGGAGCTTTGGCATTTTCAAACCGGTCGACCTTAATTGCGCATGCGTTGCTGGTAACGGCAGCGTATGGCCCTGCGCCTACCGTCCACGCTGCCGCCCCATATCCCAACTAACCGATGACCCACGCACCACAGCAGCCACTTGCCTCCCCAGCCACTGCTCAACTACCGGCCGCCATGGCACAAGGCTGAAACCTATGCCGTCGTCCAGCATCGCGAAACGGCCGCTGGCGAGTTGGACTGAGCGGCGGTAGACGCCGTCTGCGCGCCCACCATCACGTAGCGGACGGTGAATTAACCCAGTCTCATTTTGAATCGCTTTGCCCACCTCGGTCAGTTCCCGATCCCGCAAAGTGGACAACAGGTTGCGCGCTAAAACCACACGCGAGCCGCGCCGCTCGGCCAAACCTTGCTCCATGAGGAAACCCATCCTGTCCTGCAAGGCATCACGCACCTGGGCACCAAAGCCCAGCGGCGACAGCTCCATGGCATCGCCCGCCATTTTTTGGTCCAACCATGTCGCGCCCTGAACGCGCACTTGATGCTCGATGGATAGGTGCGAACGCAGTTCGACGGTAATCCTCGCAGCCCGCTGTACATCATGGGCCTGAGCGCGCGACGAAAAGTCAGCTGGTACGCGCCACACACCATCAGCCATACGCTCCACGACCCTGGATCGGCGCAGTGCTTCGAGCCGACGCACGTGAACATCTACCGAAGTTTGTGGGTCTGTTGCGCCTTCCTGCCGGAACAGTGCAAGGTGATCAACGGTACGGTAAAGACCCTCACGCACGATACCCGCGATGTTGCGGTCCACCGCTCGTTCTCCTCCAGTGACTTTCACTTCCACAATGCCACCCACCGGCAGTTCGGCCAGGTCAACACCAACCGGCAGGCGAACATAATGCGCGCGGCCATCAATGCCATCCACCACCAGATAGCCCCGGTCATTGAGCTTATCGGCCAGGCCCTTGGCGGTGATGCGACCGATGATGGGTGTTGCTGGCTCAGTTTCCAGTACAAAGTCCCGTTGCTGCCCCTTCAGCGCCTTGTGCATCGTGCGCAGGATATCGCCGCGCTCGCCCATGGTGGTCAGTGTCTGTTCCATGTTTGAGGATAGTCGCCATTGGTTCGCGTCGATGCGCCCGGCCAGTTCCATCGCCTCCAACCGCTGCAACCGAGCACGAAGAAGGGTCTGGCGCTGTCGATCATTGGGTTGCTGGGTCAGGTCCACAATATCCACGGTGGCCTGTCTCTGTAGCGCCCGGTCCAGACTCGTCAGCCGCTCCTGCTCAACCTCCCGCAACAAACCCTGCCGGATATCCAGCTCGGTACGCGGCCCCAGCCATTCGGTCGCCAGCTCGCTGGCCCGCATGCGCATGCCGTGCGCCATGTAGTCCGGCGCAATTACCAGGTCCTGGCCCTTTCCCCGGCCCTCCCCAGCGCGCCCGCGCAGCACAATGTGCGTGTGCGGGTTGTCCGTATCCCAGTGATCGACGGCCACCCAATCCAGCTGAGTTTCCAGGTCGGTGGCCATGCGCTGCATGAACTCTCGCGTGTAACCGCGCAGGTCTTCCAGCTCCCCGGCATCCTCCACCGAGACAATGAAGCGGAACTGATGGCGGTCCCCTTTACCGCGTTCCTCGAATGCCTTAAGGTCAGCGGTGTCCGTCTCCAGCCCGTAGGCCTGGCCGCGTTGCCCGTCGCGGGTTACGCCGTCACGCTCGATGTAACGCAAGTGCGTTGAAGCAGATTTAGCCCCAGCCTTCTTCAACACCACATAGCGGGACTTGATGACCACGCGTCGGGCGGTAACCGCCAGCGTTTGCCCCGCCCTTCCGGCTGCAACGCGCCCCCGACCGAACGTCGATGCAGGCCGGGCACCACCCAAGCCAGAAGCCTTCGCACCGGACTTCGAGACCTGCTTCAACACCTGCGAGACGAAGCGCTGCGCACGTTGTCCATTGCCTGCGCCGGAATCGCCCTTGGGCGCTCCCGACTTGACTCTGAAACGGTCATCGTCACGTGAGACCATGGCACAAGCTCCCGCGCAATGCAGCGAATCGCATCCAAGACGGCACGCGGCCAACCCTGATGCCCTGCGGGTTTGCGCTCCTTCGCGGCACACCGGCTGCAAGCCGCCGTGCCGCGTCAACCCCACGTGCAGACTGGTGTTGCGGCCGGGTGCGTGCCGGCCCTTTTATCTTGCCCTCTGTCTTCACCGGTCCCTGACGCCTTCGACTTCCTGCCCGGTTCCGAATCCACGCCAGCCGCATGCGATGCTTGCAGCGCTGCCAAACAGGCAGCGCTGCAGCCCGAGCTGCACGCTGGCGGCAAAGCATCTGCACGACAGAAGATATGTTCATGGCGTGCTCCACGTCCAAATCGGCCGCGCAACGCCAATCACATCCGATGCACGGATGGGGCCGACGTAACGACTGTCGAACGATGCCGGATTGGTATTGCTCAAGAGAAAGAGTTCACCGTGCGCCAGGCGTCGGCACTGCTGCCAGGCCGGTAGCGAACGGCCGCGTCCATCAACATGCATCATGACGGCTACCGTCAAGTCGTCGATGCGTACCGATGCGCCATCAACGCACACCCGTTGTGGTGCCACAGCACCAATGCGCTTGAGCAATGGGATGCCAGCTGGCAGGTAACCGCGCTGCGCCGCCAGCGCTGCAACCGGTGCCGGAAGTCGGGCCAGCACGATGCTGCCAACGTGCAGCGAGTCTGCAGGCCCGATGCGGTACCAGCCGCGCGGCACGCTGTCGCTGGGGTTGTAGACCAGGCGCACGCGGTTGGGGATCGCAAGCGGCATCAGCAGTGCCACCAGGCCGATGTCCATGCAGAGAATCACCGCAGCCCGCTTCATTGCAGCGCTCCGCGCGCCATGCGCGCCGCATGTCGCTCGAAGGTGTATTCTGGCAGCGGCTCGCGTGCAGCCAGCCGGTTGCCAACCGTGCGCCAGTACGTCACCGCCACGGTACACGGATCGATACCCAACTGCTCAATAGCGTCAGTCACTGCAAGCACGGCCTTGACCTGCAGTTCACCTTCGGCAAGCAGCAGGATGCGCGCGCCTGGCACAACACCCGCGACGCGCTGTCCGCCGTCGAGTGGCATGGGTGCCTGCAGCACCATCAACTGCCAAAGTGCTGTGCCGTAATCATTAGCAATCCACTTCACGCGGCAGCAAACCGCGCCAGGTTCGAACACCGCGACGCGCCGCCAGCGGTTCAGTACGGTCTCGCGCACCGGCTTGCCGAAGCGCAGCCACACATTCACCCGCAGCTCGACGAAGGCAAGGGAAACCTGCATAGGTACGGGTCTATGCGCCGGCAATTCAGGACGCATCGTCTGTACCACTGCCTGCATGTTTGGTTGCATCATGACGTGCCCTCCTGAAACTCGCGCTCCAGCAGTTCACGCAACATCTCGACGGCCGTAACGCCGCGCTGAAACGCGACGACCTTGATGCGTCCGCGCATCACCGGTGTGACATCGATGGTGAGCCGTGCGGTGTAGATCGATGCCTTTGCGGTTGCAATCACTGCATCGACCTGCTGCACCCAGGCAGATGCTGGATCGGCACCGGGCCTGCGGCCAATTGGTGCCCGCCGCTGCGAATTGGACGGCTGTGGTTTGGTCATCCCAACACCTCCCGCACCGCCTGCGTCAGCGCCGCGATCTCGCGCGCGGCTGCGCAATTTGGTGCCACTTCAAACGCCAGCCGACCAGCAGCCACACTGTCGGCAAACACAATGCGCTGGGAGACTTCCACCACCAATGCGGGAAACGGTTGGTCGGCCAGCGCGGCACGCGCCTCGCGCCCGATAACCGTACCCACCACGCGCCGGTTGATCACAAAGGCCGCGCGCAGTTGCGGCCGAAACACCCGCGCCTCGGTGATCAGCTGCACCATCTCATGGCTGGCCCACACGTCATATGCACTGGGTTGGACTGGAATCAGCACCAGGTCCGCGGCCAGCAGCGCGGAGCGCGCGAGTGCCGCGACCCGAGGTGGTCCATCAATCACCACGAAATCCGCCTGCAAGGCGATTTGCGGCGCTTCCTGGTGCAAGGAGTCCCGCGCCAGACCAAACACGCCGTACAGACGACCGTGGCCGCTTTGCGCCCGCCGCTGTGCCCAATCAAGGGCAGAACCTTGGGGGTCGGCATCCAGCAGCGTCACGCGGCTTCCCGTCAAAGCGAACTCACCCGCGAGGTGCGTGGCCAGCGTGGTCTTGCCCGCACCGCCTTTCTGGTTGAGCAGCGCGATCACCTTGCCGGGTGGTTTTTCTCCTTCTGTCAAACGGTATTCGATGTCTTTAGACGAAGGATTGCCCGTTTTTTGAGCAGCGGTGTTTCCTCTTTTATCCATGGTTATGTCTTTAGTTAGATTAGTTAAGGAGGTCCGAGACCGTTGCTGGGCGTGGGCTGGCGCTCGATGCGCACGTGTGATTACCCGTGTCGTTTGCGGGCGATTCCCCGAATGTCGTGCGGGTGATTCCCGAGTCCGGACACAGCTTGTTCACCGACTTGTCAACAGCGGCTATGGATAAGTCGGACTGGGGTGTACCGCGTGGCCAGCTGCGGAATCTGAGCCAGTCCGTGCTGCCGACGTGCTCAAGCGAGAGCCAGTAGCCCGGCAGCGATTGGCGATGCACCAGGCGCCGCAACTGAACGGCGAAGTCGGCATAGCGCTGCAAGCTGCCCGACTTCAGGTGCAGGTGACGCAGGTTGAAGCGCCAGCCCTCCACTTGACGGCCACCGTGCTTGCGCACCAGGCGGTACAGCCAGCGCTCGAAGCCACCGGTAAGCTTGAAATAGGCCGGGTCCAGGGTCAGGACCAATGCATCCTCCATCACCCCGGCATAGAACCAGTCCGCCAGGATCAGCTCGATGCCGCAGGCCCGGCCATGGGCACCGGGCAGTTCCTTCCACTCGTCAATCCAGGAGAAGCGGTGCATGCGCCGCCCTGCGGGCTGGCGGATCGACGTTGCGACCGTGGTGGATTGCAGCCGGTCCAATGCGGCCTTGAGCATCAGGTAGTCCTTGAAGCCGGTTCCGCGCTGCACGAAGGTCAAGATCTCGTGCGGGGTTGCCGCCATCAGGCGCGAGGTGCGCAAGCCCTGGTCCCGTGCTTGAACGATGTGGCTTGCGGCCCAGATCAACACGTCGGCGTCCCAGATTGTGGCGATGCCGTGTTCCGGCACCCCTTCGACCGTCAAGGTCACCCCACCCGCCGCGAAGCGGATCGGCACCACCCTGCGCGACTTGGCCAGCGAGAAGAACGGGTAGGCCATCAGGTCCTGCGCATCGCGCGGGGCCATGTCACCACCTGGTAATGCGCGGAACAGCATGAGCTGGTCGCGTTCACTCAAAGGCTTGACCATGACCACAAGACTTTTGGTAAATCGGACACTTAGTCAACACCGATCAGCGAACTGAAGCCCGCTGGGGGCAGCCGGGGTCAGAGGTCATGCCGTAAGCACGGCCGTCGGCCCAGGTGCGCAAGTCGCCCACCGCGTAGAGCACACGCGCACCGAATTTCCGGTAACGTGGACCACCACCCAGCACACGTTGCTTCTCCAGCGTGCGTGGCGAGAGGCGCAGAAAGGCCGCCGCTTCGTCATTGGTCAGAAACTCGGGATTGCCCGGGGTTGCAGCAGACGGTTGCGCAGCCCCGGGTAAGGGACGCAAAGGCAGAGAATTCGCAGTTGCCATGAAGGCCTCCATCGACGGTCATCGTCTGGCAGCGAAATGCCGCCAGATGGAGGGAGTCTCAGGAAAGCCTGGTCAACTGCGAAGGGAGATATTCAGTGCGCGGGTTCGTCTCCGGGGGCGCTGTTGTACTGCTGGCGTACCCCAGCCAAAACCAGATAGCCGCCGCGCATCAAACCCTCGGCACGGGTCAGGAGGTGGCGAACTTGCGCACGCAGCTCACTGTCCGCTGTCCAGCGCTTACCCACAGAATCAACGCCGAACAATGCCCCGGCAATGTCGCGATGGTGCGCACCAGCCTGCCACGCATCGAGCGCCTGCAGGGCGTGCAAATGCAACAAGGAAGCGCGGGTAATTCTTCTGGCGTCAGCAGAAGGCCATTTCCCCTGGATGGCGTTGGCCTGCACCTGGTACCCGGTTAATCGCGAGCGCAGGTGGGCATCGAGCGGCACGGTCAAGCCATAGGCTGCACCATCTTCCAACTCAGAGGACAGCGACGCCCGCAAGCGGTTCGGTCCGTAGTCTGCTGTGATGTTCAGTTGCGAGCCTGCATGCGACAGGTGCTTGCGACCGGGAATCTTCCAGAAGCTAAATACTGGCCAAGTACTTGTATCATGCGCGTTGATAGCGCGCACTTGTAGCGGCGCGTCAGCCGCTGCGGTCCAGAGCGGGTGTGCCCGGCGAGCATCGAGCCGCGGGTCTTCGGCTACTTTGCAACCCCCAGCGGGATACCGAGGCGCGGCGTTGCCTGCTGAGCCAGTCGGCCTGGTAACCCGCATGGCGCCGCAAATACTCCCATGCCAGTGCAGGGCCGTCCAGGTCCAGCGTGTAGAAGTAGGCGGCCGCAGCGCGCCACGGCGCGCACAAGTCGGCAGGGTCGTGATGAATCGTCATGGCGATGGCTCCCTTCGGTATTTTCGGGAGGATGCCACGAATGGCTTCGCAAAGTGTTACCTAAATAGTTACATATTGCGACTGGCAAAAGGTCAGCAAATGCGTTTACCGCAAGGGTCAGTCGTTGATCGATCCATCGCGCATTGCCTCGGCTGCGTAGGCCGACAGCGGTTGACGTGGCTTGAAATGCGGATCGACCACGATGCGCAGGCCACGCGGCCCGCGCACACCCTCTAAAGCGGACAGGCTCACAGACCCCAGCTCTGGAAATCCGGTTCCGGCATCGCACAGCCCATAGGCCTGGTCGCCATCGGCGTCCAGACTCACCAACAACCAGACGGCACCGGCGTCCAGGGTGTAGAGCTTGACAACGGGGAACGGATCGATGGCTTCGCCACGCGCGCGGGCCACGCCGTTGGTCAGCATTTGCGTGCGCTGCAGCTCAGTGAGGAAGGTCATGGTGCCTCCGTGGGATAATTTACAGAATATTACTGATACATCACCGCCCTGAACATCCCCCCAAACCCTAATGAATGTTTGCATTCAAAGCAAATGAGTTAAATATAACGTGGTTTAAAGTATTCTAAACACCGACGCTCCTGTCCATGCAAAAGCGTGGAATTCAGCGAGGAAGGCCAACAGGCGCGACGACCTTTGAAGCCGCGCCTGCGCAAGCGTTCGGGGCTGCGGTACGGGCCGTGAGAACCACCCCTTTCAAGGTGTTTAAAAGGAAACCGTCGTAATCT
>NZ_JAGKSE010000030.1:0-27754 GCF_017939685.1 Acidovorax sp. JG5 | reverse complement strand
ACGTGACCGATGGTGCCCACGTTGACGTGGGGCTTGGTGCGCTCGAATTTGCCTTTTGCCATTTTTCCGACTCCGAAAAAAATCTATGCCAACACAACAGGATCTCGGCGCAACCGAACTCGGACGCACCACAAATTGGTGCCCATGGCGGGAATCGGACCCGCGACCTCTCCCTTACCAAGGGAGTGCTCTACCACTGAGCCACATGGGCCATTTGGAACCACCGAGGCAGCACCAAAGACTTTTCAAATTCTACAAACCAGCCAACAGACAATGGAGCGGGAGACGGGAATCGAACCCGCGTCATTAGCTTGGAAGGCTAGGGTTCTGCCATTGAACTACTCCCGCACAAGCAGCATTCACCACTTTCACGCCGCCAAACCAACGCCGAGCACCTTGACACATCATCCAAAACTGGTGGAGGGGACTGGATTCGAACCAGTGTAGGCGTAAGCCAACAGATTTACAGTCTGCCCCCTTTAGCCACTCGGGCACCCCTCCGAAGAATTTCGAATTATAGCACTAAATTTTGCCTTATCGCCGAGTTGCACAGCAACATCGCGATTTGACATAACGACATACCCTCACCAGCACCTTCAGAACAAAGGCAATTGGCGTGAATCACTGGTGCGGCTGGCGGGGATCGAACCCACGACCCTCGGCTTCGGAGGCCGATACTCTATCCACTGAGCTACAGCCGCACTTGATGTACCGAATCAACTCTACGATTATTGCACGAGCACGGCCTTCCAACATCCACATAGCCATGGCGAACCGAACGAGGAGCCTCCGCTGCGTGCAGGCTCCGCGCTCGCTCCATCACTCCAACCTCACATCAGCACCTGCGTTCAGGTCGTTCAGTGGATAGCACGGAACTCCCTCACGCCTCACCACCCGGGGCCGCGTTTCGCTCACAGCCTCTACGCCTCTACCCGGAAGACGCCACGCTCAGCGCAGGCGTCACATCATCACACCTATAATTAAAGGTTGATTTCATCAAGCCCCCGATACACCTGAGGACGTCATGAGCGATAACAAACATCACGAAGAAGCGCACACCGGCCCGATCAAAAACCCCAAGCAGTTGTTGTTCGCGGTCATTTTTTCGTTTGTGATTCCGATCTTTGCCATCATTGGCCTAGTCTTGTATGTGACCTCTGACAACAAGACGGCGGCTGGCGCGGTCAATCCCGAAAAGGCCATCGCCGAGCGCATTCAGAAGGTTGGCATGGTGGAAATTCGTGATGCCAACCGCCCACTACGCGGCGGCGAGGAAGTCTTCAAGGGCCAATGCGCCGCTTGCCACGCCACAGGAGCAGCCGGCGCACCCAAGCTGGGAGATGCCGCCGCCTGGGGTCCGCGCATCAAGAGTGGGTTTGACGCATTGGTTCAGTCCGCACTCAAGGGCAAGAATGCCATGGCACCCCAAGGTGGTGGCGAATTCAATGACACCGAAATTGCCCGTGCGGTGGCCTTTATGGCAAACGCCGGCGGCTCCACGTTTGCCGAGCCCGCGGCCCCTGGAGCGCCTGCGGCAGCAGCACCTGCAGCAACGGCAACGCCAGCCGCTGCTGCGACAGCACCGGTGGCGGCCGCACCCGCTGCGGCCTCGGCCAATGGCGAAAATTTGTACAAGCAAGCTTGTCAAGTGTGTCATGGTGCCGGGATAGCAGGTGCGCCCAAGTTCGGTGACAAGGCCGCCTGGGCTCCTCGCCTTGCCGCCGGCATTGATGCGACATATGCCAGTGCGGTTCAAGGAAAGGGCGGCATGCCAGCCCGAGGCGGTACACAAGCCTCGGATGCAGACTTGCGTGCAGCAGTGGAATACATGGCTGCTGCAGCCAAGTAAGCACCCATCCCACTCCGAAGACTCGCCCCGAACAATGCCGACCCGAGTGGTCGGCTTTTTTGCCCACGCTGGACGACGACCACCCTCAACGGCAGCTCAAACAAGCGTGCTGCGCACCTTCGGGCTCACCACAAAACCGTATTGCTGGGGAAGATCGGTGCTGCTCACGGCTTGCGGCGACCAGATCCCCTTTTCAACGGCATCCGCAACGGCTTCCATATCCAGGGTGTGAACCAGCCCCACACCGAGGGCGGAGCCGAGATAGACGCGGCCGCACTCATCCTGCAGGCAGCCTGTGGCAATGGTTCTGGCGCCCGTGTGCGCCACCAACGAAAGGTCGGGTTCGATCCGCCACACCCAAGGTGTGCACTCGAGCTCGACATACACCTTCTGAGGGCCGTTCTGAAAAAACCACTGCCCGTGAGGATCGTGCTCGTAATTGCGGTGGATGAATTCAATGAGCTTCTCGTGTTGCAGCAAAGAACCCCTGCTTTGGGGAAAGGGGCCTGCCGCCTGCACGGCATCGTCACGCAGATACCACCGCCCACGGGCGTCCAGGCCCAGCCAGCCGTAGCAATCGGGCACATGGGGCCATTTCGCAAGCGCCTGTTTGACGATATCATCCATGTGCTGATTGTGCTCCGTTCAGCTCGATGCCCGAGCACGGCGATGCAACGGCATACTGCAGCAGCCATCCCACCACCAGGTCCGGCATGGCGCCGCACATGCCCTGGCATTCGCCCCTGTGCAAAGCCCACATGGCCACCGTGCAAGGGTTGCCACAAATGAACATACGGCCCCACCTCGCAGGTTGTAGGCAGGCTTGCCGCCGGCACAAAAGGGTCATTGCGGGCATTGAGCACCAAAGCCGGGATACGAATGCAGTGCAGCAGTGGTTTCACGGAAGCGCGGCGCCAGTAATCCTCGGTGTTTCTGAACCCATGCAGCGGCGCCGTGAACACGTTGTCAAACGCATGCAGATCACGGGCCTTCAACAGCCGTGTCCCGAACAAACAGGCCCGGATGCTGTGCAAGTTTCTGCAGGGCTTTTGGAATGAGCGTCCGCATGAACATGCGTGTGTATACCTGCCGGTTGAAACCGCGGCCGATCGCCCTGCCCCCTGCCGCCAGATCCAGAGGGGAACACACCGCGGCCACGGCATCCACACTGCGGCAAGCCTGTTCGCCAGCCTCCGCCGCCCACCGCAACAACGCGTTGCCTCCCAGCGAGAATCCCACGGCCATCAGCGGCCCCCGATGGGCACTGCGCAAGCGTGCCAGCATCCAGCCAATCTCCTCGTGGTCGCCCGCATGGTAGGCTCGTGGCGCCCGGTTGATTTCACCGCTGCAGCCGCGAAAATGCGGCAGCGCGCAAGCCCAGCCCCGCTCGCGGGCCGCATCGGCGAAAGCCTCGGCATAGTGGCTGCGAGAAGATCCCTCCAGGCTATGGAAAACCACCAACAACGGACGCTGCATGCCTGGCGGGATACCATCGTCGAGGTAATCCACATCCACAAAATCCGCATCGGGCGTCGTCCAGCGTTCGCGCCGATAAGGCAGCGCCGGCCAGATCGTTTGCAGTTGCCCACCGAGCAACCAGCGCGGCGCCACATAGCTCAGGGCACCTTGTCCGCTCTCGGCGATCTTTGCAGGCATGCAATCTCCCTCGCGGGCGGGCAATGCTCAGTGCAGCACCGGCCGCTCAGAATCCAGCGCCTGGGCATCCAGCGCCGCACCGGGGCTTGCGTGGTGCGCCACCATGCGCCAGCCTTCCGGGGTCTTGTGGTACATATTCGTCGCCATCACGACGGTCTGGTGCACGCCATCGGGCAGCGTCACCTGAAGCCGCTCGACCACGCTGTGCGCCGCACTGCCCAGCGCAACCACACGATGCACCTGCATGGGCGTCGCCCGCACCACCCCATGGCTGAACATCGACTCAAAGGCGGCGCGAATCGAGTGCGCACCCAACAGGCGTGGACTGCCGGGGTGCACACACACAATGTCTTCATCCTGCGCCCAGCAGGACATCAGCATTTCGATGTCACCGTGCTGCAACGCTTCGTAAAACGCGGCTTCAATATCGTCGGCAGAGCCGCTCAGTATGGCGGCTCCTGGGCGTGAACGGGGCATGGGATGGCGGGGATGTGGCGAAGCTGGTATTGTGCTTCGCTCTGGCCTGCGCAGGTGCTGGTACGGTTTCTGGGCCACGCCTGCCTTGCTGCAGAATCCACCGGCAGGTTAACCCTTGCGCAAATTCGCTTTTTCAGAGACAGGTCCGCCACCATGAAACGTCTTCTTGCCCTTTTCACGGCTGCTCTGCTGCTTACAGGCTGCGGCTACAACGATTTTCAGCGCCTGGACGAACAATCCAAGGCCGCCTGGAGCGAAGTGCTCAACCAGTACCAGCGCCGTGCCGATCTGGTGCCCAACATTGTCGCCACCGTCAAGGGCGAAGCCAGTTTCGAGCAGGACACGCTGACCAAGGTGGTCGAGGCCCGCGCCAAGGCCACGTCCATCCAGGTGACGCCGGCAACGCTCAATGACCCCGCGGCTTTTGCCAAATTCCAGGCCGCGCAGGGCGAACTGTCGGGTGCGCTGTCACGCCTCATGGTGGTGGCCGAGCGCTATCCCACTCTGCAAGCCAATCAGGGCTTTCGCGACCTTCGCGTCACGCTCGAAGGCACCGAAAACCGCATCACGGTGGCACGCAACCGTTACATCCAGACTGTGCAGGAATACAACGTGCTCGCGCGCAGCTTTCCCACCAACCTGACCGCCATGGCATTCAGCTACGCACCCAAGCCCAGCTTCAGCGTTCAGAACGAGGCGCAGATCACGGCACCTCCGGCGGTGGACTTTTCAGCTTCCAAACCCTGATATCTGATCATTTATGCCTGTAGCGCTTATCCGCCGTGCGCTAACAGCTATATTATTTATAGCAATTTGTTGGGGCAGCGTTCACGCCGACACATTGCAACCGGTTCCCGCGCTCACCGCCCGCGTGCTGGACCAGACCGGCACCCTGAACGCCAGCCAGCTGCAGGCGCTGGAACAGCAACTGGCAGCCCTCGAACAATCCAAGGGCTCCCAAGTGGTGGTGCTGATGGTGGCGACCACGGCCCCCGAAGACATCGCCAGCTACGCCAACCGCGTCGCCAACGTCTGGAAGATTGGCCGTCGCGAAGTCGGTGACGGCGTGCTGGTGCTCGTGGCCAAAGACGACCGCAAGATGCGCATGGAGGTGGCCAAGACGCTGGAAGGCGCCATTCCTGACATTGCAGCGGCCCGCATCATCGACACCGCCATGAAGCCGCGCTTTCGCGACGGCGATTTTGCCGGCGGCCTGCAAGCCGCGGTCACCCAGATCGCCGCCCGCATTGCCGGCGAAGCCCTGCCCGAGCCGCAAGCAACCGCCCAGGCGTCGGACGAAAACAGCGCAATCAGTTGGAGCGAATGGGCCATTTTCTTGTTTCTGGGGGTCGCAGTGGCGGGCCCCGTGATTCGCTCGCTGTTCGGTAATGCACTCGGCACGGTGCTGACGGGTTCTACTGCAGCGGTTGTGGCTTATGTGGCCACAACCAGCCTACTGCTCGCGGGATTGGCGGGGCTGGCAGCCTTGGCCTACACACTGCTCAGTGCCTCGTCCCGAGCCATGCCCGGCCGTGGGCGCGGCGGCAGTGGCTGGGGTGGCGGCGGCATCGGTGGTGGTGGCTGGAGCGGCGGGTCGTCCGGCGGTGGCGGGTTTAGTTCCGGCGGCGGTGGCGATTTTGGGGGTGGTGGCGCCTCGGGAGACTGGTAACCATGACTGCGCCTTTTTCCTTCCTCTCAGGCATTGCCCGCCTCTTTCGGCACCGCTGGCACGACCTGTTCGTGCGCAGTGCACTGCCGTCCAGCACCTTGCAGCGCCTCACCACCCGCATTGCCGCCGGCGAACAGCGACACACCGGACAAATCCGCATCTGCGTCGAAGGCGGTCTGCCCTGGAGCTATCTGCTGCGCAAGGCGCCCGTCCGTGAGCGCGCACTGATGATGTTCAGCAAGCTGCGCGTCTGGGACACGGAGCACAACAACGGGGTGCTCATCTACCTTTTGCTGGCGGAACACTCCATCGACATCGTTGCCGACCGCGGGTTGCACGCGCATGTCAGCAACGCCGAGTGGCAACAGATGGTTGCGCGCATGTCCTCGTCCTTCCGAGCAGGTCAGTTCGAGCCAGGATTGGTTTTGGCCGTGGACGAGGCGACGGACCTGCTGTGCCGCCATTTCCCGGCCCAGCCTGGTACGGCGCAACGCCCTAACGAATTACCTGACGAACCGCATATCTCATGAGTTTTGTGCGCCCAAAAGCGCACCCCGCACCCGGCCTGGATTGCTCAGCGCCAATAAAAAAACCCGGCAAAGCCGGGTTTCTGGGGTGCCGTCAACCGGAAAGGCTGATTTACCTCTTCTGGCGGTACTTGCGCAACGCGGCAATCTGCGCGGCCATGACGGCCAGTTCGGACTGTGCCTTGGCCAGATCGATCTCGCTCTTGGCATTTTTCAGCGCTTCTTCGGCAGCTGCCTTGGCAGCATTGGCCTTCTCGTCATCCAGATCCTTGCCACGGATGGCGGTGTCGGACAACACGGTCACGCAGTCGGGCTGAATCTCCAGAATGCCACCGGCCACGAAAACAAACTCTTCGCTGCCATCGGCCATTTCAATGCGCACCGAGCCGGGCTTGATGCGCGTGATCAGCGGAGTGTGGCGTGGGTACACACCCAGCTCGCCCGCTTCACCGGGCAGCGCAATAAAGCGCGCTTCACCGGAGAAGATGGACTCTTCGGCACTGACCACATCAACGTGGATGGTGTTCATCATTGCTCCTGGGAAAAGATGGGTTGCTTGATCGGCGAAAGGCTGGCCGGCCGGAACCGGTCAGCCATTGCGCAATCAGGCCATCTTCTTGGCCTTCTCGAAGGCTTCGTCGATCGTGCCGACCATGTAGAACGCCTGCTCTGGCAGGTGATCGCACTCGCCAGCCACAATCATCTTGAAACCACGGATGGTTTCCGACAGTGGAACGTACTTGCCAGGCGAGCCCGTGAACACTTCGGCCACGTGGAACGGCTGCGACAGGAAACGCTGGATCTTGCGGGCGCGGGCCACGGCCAGCTTGTCTTCAGGCGCCAATTCGTCCATGCCCAGAATGGCGATGATGTCGCGCAGTTCCTTGTAGCGCTGCAGCGTGCCTTGCACGGCGCGGGCCGTGGCGTAGTGGTCTTCGCCCACGACGTTCGGATCCAGCTGCCGGCTGGTGGAGTCCAGAGGATCCACGGCAGGGTAGATACCCAGCGAGGCGATGTCACGCGACAGCACCACGGTGGAGTCCAAGTGGGCGAACGTGGTGGCAGGCGATGGATCGGTCAAGTCATCGGCAGGCACGTAAACGGCCTGGATGGATGTGATCGAACCGACCTTGGTCGAGGTGATGCGCTCTTGCAGGCGGCCCATTTCCTCGGCCAGCGTGGGCTGGTAGCCCACGGCGGAAGGCATGCGGCCCAGCAGAGCGGACACTTCGGTACCGGCCAGTGTGTAGCGGTAGATGTTGTCCACGAAGAACAGCACGTCACGGCCTTCGTCGCGGAACGACTCGGCGATGGTCAGACCGGTCAGCGCCACGCGCAGACGGTTGCCTGGGGGCTCATTCATCTGCCCGTACACCATGGCGACCTTCGAGTCTTCGAGCTTCTCGAGGTTCACCACGCCGGAATCGGCCATTTCGTGGTAGAAGTCGTTCCCTTCGCGGGTACGCTCACCCACACCAGCAAACACCGACAAACCGCTGTGGGCCTTGGCGATGTTGTTGATGAGTTCCATCATGTTCACGGTCTTGCCCACACCGGCGCCACCGAACAGACCCACCTTGCCGCCCTTGGCGAACGGGCAGACCAAGTCGATCACCTTGATACCCGTTTCCAGCAGCTCTTGCGAAGGCGACAGTTCGTCGTACGCAGGGGCCTTGCGGTGGATGGATGCGGTGAGTTCCTGGCTCACGGGACCACGTTCGTCGATGGGCGCGCCCAGCACGTCCATGATGCGGCCCAGCGTTGCCTTGCCCACGGGCACTGTAATGGGGTTGCCGGTGTTGGTCACCATGATGCCGCGGCGCAGGCCGTCGGAGGAACCGAGCGCAATCGTGCGCACGATGCCATCGCCCAGCTGCTGCTGCACTTCCAGCGTCAGGGACGAGCCTTCGAGCTTCAGAGCGTCGTAAATCTTGGGCATCTGGTCGCGCGGGAACTCAACGTCCACCACAGCGCCGATACATTGAACAATCTTGCCCTGAACGCTTGCGTTCACTGGGGTATTTTCTTGAGCCATTTTTCTCGCTCCAATAATGTTGTATGTCGAGCTGCTTACACAGCGGCGGCGCCTGCAACGATTTCCGAAAGTTCTTTCGTAATCGCGGCCTGACGCGTCTTGTTGTAGACCAGCTTCAACTCACCAATGACACTGCCGGCGTTGTCCGTTGCGGCTTTCATGGCCACCATGCGCGCCGATTGCTCGGACGCCATGTTTTCTGCAACCGCCTGGTAAATCAGCGTCTCGACATAGCGCACCAGCAGCTCGTCGATCACGGTTTGTGCATCTGGCTCATAGAGGTATTCCCAGCCATGCACCTTTTCACCAGCCTGCATCTGCTCGGAAGACAGTGGAAGCAATTGTTCCACCACCGACTCTTGCTTCATGGTGTTGATGAACTTGGTGTAACTCAGATACACCGCATTGATCTTGCCTTCGGCGTAAGCATCCAACAGCACCTTGACAGGGCCAATCAGCTTGTCCAGATGGGGCGTATCGCCCAGACCCGTCACGTGCGAAACCACCTTGGCACCCACCCGGTTGAGGAAACCGAAGCCCTTGTTGCCAATGGCCACTGTTTCCGCGGTGACGCCCGCGTTTTGCAACTCGCGCAGCTTTGTCGTCACCGCACGCAGGATGTTGGTGTTCATGCCACCGCACAAACCCTTGTCCGTGGTGACCACGATGACGCCAGCCGCCTTGGCATCATTCACTTGCATGAACGGATGCACGTACTCAGGATGGGCCTTGCTAAGGTTGGCTGCAATGTTGCGGATCTTCTCGCTGTAGGGGCGGGCGGCACGCATCCGGTCCTGCGCCTTGCGCATTTTGGATGCTGCCACCATCTCCATGGCTTTGGTGATCTTCTTGGTGTTTTCCACCGATTTGATCTTGCCGCGTATTTCCTTGCCTGCTGCCATGATGGCTCCTCGTCCGGATTACGCGAACGTCTTCTTGAACGCGGCGATGGCTGCGGTCAATTCGGCTTCAGCATCCTTGTCCATGGCCTTGGCCTGCTCCAGCTTGGCAAGCAATGCACCATGGCTGGTCTTGAGGAACTGGTGCAGGCCGTGTTCGAAGCTCAGAACCTTTTTGACGTCGATATCGTCCAGGAAACCCTTGTTCACAGCGAACAGCGTGGCACCCATCAACGAGATGGACAACGGGCTGTACTGGGCCTGCTTGAGCAGCTCGGTTACACGGGCACCGCGCTCGAGTTGCTTGCGGGTGGCTTCATCCAGGTCGGAGGCAAACTGCGCGAACGCAGCCAGTTCACGGTACTGGGCCAAGTCGGTACGGATACCGCCGGACAGGTTCTTGATCAGCTTGGTCTGGGCGGCACCACCGACGCGCGACACCGAGATACCGGCGTTGATGGCGGGGCGGATACCAGCGTTGAACAGGCTGGTTTCCAGGAAGATCTGGCCGTCGGTGATCGAGATCACGTTGGTTGGCACGAAAGCGGACACGTCACCGGCTTGCGTTTCGATGATGGGCAGTGCGGTCAGCGAACCGGTCTTGCCCTTCACGGCACCCTTGGTGAAGGCTTCGACATAGTCGGCATTCACGCGGGCTGCACGCTCCAGCAGGCGGCTGTGCAGATAGAACACGTCGCCGGGATAGGCTTCGCGGCCTGGCGGGCGGCGCAGCAGCAGCGACACCTGGCGGTAAGCAACCGCTTGCTTGGACAGGTCGTCGTACACGATCAACGCGTCTTCACCGCGGTCGCGGAAGTACTCTCCCATGGTGCAGCCCGAGTAGGCCGAGACGTACTGCATGGCGGCCGATTCGGAAGCCGATGCAGCCACCACGATCGTGTAGTCCATGGCACCGGCTTGTTCCAGTGCGCGCACCACGTTCTTGATCGACGAAGCCTTCTGACCGATGGCAACGTAGATGCAGGTCACGCCCTGGCCCTTCTGGGCGATGATGGCGTCGATGGCCACTGCCGTCTTGCCGGTCTGGCGGTCACCAATGATCAGCTCGCGCTGACCGCGGCCTACAGGCACCATGGAGTCGATCGACTTCAGGCCGGTTTGCAGGGGTTGGTCCACCGACTTACGGGCGATCACGCCCGGAGCGACCTTTTCGATCACGTCGGTGAGCTTGGCGTTGATGGGGCCCTTGCCGTCGATCGGCTGGCCCAGGGCATTCACCACGCGACCCACGAGTTCGGGACCCACGGGCACTTCCAGAATACGGCCCGTGCACTTGACGGTGTCGCCTTCGGAGATGTGCTCGTACTCGCCCAGAATCACGGCGCCGACGGAGTCGCGCTCGAGGTTCAGAGCCAGGCCGTAGGATGGCTGACCGTCCTTGGTGGCGGGGAACTCCAGCATTTCGCCTTGCATCACGTCCGACAGGCCATGAACGCGCACGATACCGTCAGACACGGACACCACGGCGCCCTGGTTGCGGATGTCGCTGCTGGCGGCCAGCCCTTCGATGCGGCTCTTGATGAGTTCAGAAATTTCTGCGGGATTGAGTTGCATGACTCTTTCCTTCTTTCTTTGGTTCGCGAAGACCTCGCCGCATTACGCGGTGAGGACCGCTTTCATTTGTTCAAGACGGGCCTTGACCGAAGTGTCCAGCACCTCGTCACCCACCACTACGCGAATGCCACCGATCAAGGATTCGTCCTGCTGCACGGTGAGATTGAGCTTGCGGCCAAAGCGCTTTTCCAGCGCTGCACCGACGTCCGCCAATGCCGCGCCATCCATGGGGAAGGCGCTGTACACCACGGCGTCCGAAGATCCGTTGCGGCGATTCACGAGGGCACGAAATTGCTCAGCCACTTCGGGGAGTGCATTGAGACGCCCGTTGTCGATGACTGTGCGCAGGAAATTCTTCGCCATTTCGGGCAGCGCGGACCGCGCTACACCCGTAAGGACGTCAAACACCTGGTCTGCCGTCACCTTGGGGTTGTCCGCCAGCTGGCGCAACTGGGGGTTGGCGGCAATCGCCGCCAGTTCGTCCACCCAGGCAGCAGTGCTGCCCAGATCGACGCCCGCACCCGCTGTAGCGGCCTTGAACAAGGCATCGGCGTAAGGGCGTGCAATGGTGGCGAGTTCTGCCATGTTGTCCCCTTACAGCTCGGTCTTCAGGCGGTTGAGCAGGTCGGCATGGACGCCAGCGTTGACTTCCTTGCGGAGAATCTGCTCGGCACCCTTGACGGCCAGTGCTGCCACCTGCTCACGCAGGGATTCGCGGGCCTGCACCGTCTGCTGCTCGGCTTCGGCGCGCGCAGCAGCAACGATCTTGTTGCCTTCCTCGGTGGCACGGGCCTTGGCCTCTTCCACGATGGCCTGGGCACGACGATCGGCGTCCGCAAGACGCGAGGCCGTTTCGTTGCGCGCCTGTGACAGTTCCTTTTCCACGCGCTGGTTGGCAGCGGTCAGTTCGGATTTGGCACGGTCGGCAGCGGCGAGGCCATCGGCGATTTTCTGGGCTCGCTCATCCAGCGCCTTCGCGATCGGCGGCCACACGAATTTCATCGTGAACCACACCAAGATCAGGAAGACAATGGCCTGAACGAACAGGGTCGCATTGATACTCACGGCAACACCTTTCTAGAGTGGCGTTGAACGGGAATTACTTGGGCAGGTTGGCCAAGAACGTCGAAGCGAAGGGGTTGGCGAATGCGAACAGCAGAGCGATAGCCACACCGATCAGGAAAGCCGCATCGATCAGACCAGCCAAGATGAACATCTTGGTTTGCAGTTCGTTGATCAGTTCAGGCTGGCGAGCCGACGATTCGAGGAACTTGCCGCCCATCAGTGCAATACCGATGGAGGCACCGATAGCGCCGAGACCAACGATCAGACCACAAGCCAGAGCGACGAGACCGAGAATGTTTTCCATGATGACTCCTGAGTTAAAAAAAGAAAGGTTAGGGAAAGAAACAACGAAAGGGAAAGCTTAGTGGGCGTTGTGCGCCTGACCAAGGTAGATCAATGCCAGCATCATGAAAATGAATGCCTGCAGGGTGATCACCAGAATGTGGAACAGCGTCCAGATGGTGCCAGCAATCACATGGCCCACAGGAAGCAGCACACCCGACAGCGACAGCGCAGCCGCACCACCCATCAGGGCAATCAGCATGAACACCAGTTCGCCAGCGTACATGTTGCCGAACAACCGCATGCCATGCGACACGGTGTTGGCGACATATTCAATGATCTGCATCAGCAGATTCACCACGCCCAGGATCAGGGCGAAGATGGGGTTCTTGCTGGTGCCGAACGGAGCGGACACGAGTTCGTGCGCCCAGCCCCCTGCGCCCTTGACCTTGACGCTGTACCAGAAGCGCAGAATCAGCACGGCGAAAGCAAGGCCGAGGGTCGTGGACAGGTCGGCGGTCGGCACGACGCGCAGATAGGCATGGGCCGGATCGTGGCCCGCAGCACCATACACCTGAGCCCACAGTGCAGGCAACAGATCCACGGGCAGCATGTCCATGAAATTCATCAGGAAGATCCAGACGAACACCGTGAGACCCAACGGCGCAATGAACTTGCGGCTCTCGGCGTTGTGGATATTGGCCTTGGCCTGGTTGTCCACCATTTCAACCAGAATTTCCACGGCCGCCTGGAAACGGCCAGGAACACCCGAGGTTGCCTTGCGGGCGGCCGACCACAGGATCAAAAGCGTGAGAGCACCCAGCACCAACCCCACGATGATGGAGTCATAGTTGAAGACAGTGAAGTCAACAATCTTGGTCTGGTTGATGTTTTGAAGATGCTGCAGGTGGTGAACGATGTATTCACTTGCAGTCGGAGCGTGCGCTTCTGCGGCCATCGGACAACTCTTCTCTCTATCAATCGGTTTTTCGGACACCAGGCCGCACCAACAGTGCCACCCAGTACATTTTCATTGCGACCACCATACCCACCAGCAGAGCAATCCAGCTCAATTCCGGCACCAGCCGAGGTGCCGCCGCCAGCAGCGCCACCGTCAACACGATCCTGGCGATTTCCCAGCCAAAGAATCCCACCATGGCCGCTCGCGGATTGGCAGACGCCTTGTGGCGCAAAACACCGCGCGCAAACAACGCAGCAGGAGCCACCACCGCCAAAGCACCGTAAGCTGCAGACCAGCCCACCGACGCCCTGCCCGTCAACAACCAGGCCACCAGGGCCACCAACACCCCAGCCAGCACCTGACTCACCACAACCCCCCACACCGAGACGGGAGGATTTCGACGGCGCCACTGCTCAGCCTCCAGGGCCGTCAGGGGCTTGAAGTCAGATTCTTCAGCCTCAGCTTCCATCTCAGGCGCGATTGTTTTCATTGATGAATGACGCCCGCGTTACAGACTGGAACTTTCACAAAGCCTCTAATTATAAGTACAAACCCGTGACAAACGACAAAGACCCGCAATGTCGTGGCGAAAGTGGTGCGTTCGCTGCACTGTTGTAGCCGCTGGCCAACGGCGCATGGGGTAAAAAGGCCGTTTTCTTGCACCGTCATGAAGCACGGGTGCCTCAAGGGCACCTGACTCCCAACCGGCTTTTCCCCACAATGGAAAAGCGTCTACAGCTATTAAAAACGAAGCAACTCAACCATGACACCCCCTTCGATTCCAGCAGCCAACGGCACCACACCATCAGCCGATGATCCCCGCAAGGACTCGCTGATCGAATATCCATCCATGTTTCCCATCAAAGTCATGGGCGCCAAGGTGGATGGTTTCGTGCATGCGGTCACCGAGCTGGCCCGCCAGTTTGACCCGACCTTCGATGCGGCCACGATTGAGCTGCGCGACAGCCGTGCAGGCAACTACCTCGGCGTCACCATCACCATCACCGCCACCAGCCGTGAGCAGCTCGATGGCCTGTACCGTGCGCTGTCGTCCCACCCCCTGGTGAAAGTGGTGCTGTAAGGCATGGCCATCGACATTCGCACGCTGGGGCGGGTCGATTACGCCGCCACCGTGCAGGCCATGCAGGACTACACGGCGAATCGCACGCCAGAGAGTCCCGATGCGCTCTGGATATGTGAGCACGCACCGCTTTACACGCAAGGGCTAGCAGGCAAAAGCGATCACATCCTGCACCCTGGCGACATTCCCGTGCTCGCCACCAACCGCGGCGGGCAGGTCACCTTCCATGGCCCCGGGCAGGTGGTTGCATACCCGCTGATCGACCTGCAGCGCGCCGGCTACTTCGTCAAGGAATACGTTTACCGCGTGGAAGAGGCCGTGATCCGCACGCTGGCGTACTTTGGCGTCACCGGCCACCGCGTGGGCGGCGCACCGGGCATCTATGTGCGCCTGGATGACCCCCACAGCCACGCCCTGCTGCCCCAGCGCCCGCAAAAACGCACAGGCGGTGAAGCCCCGGCACCCGACTTCGAGGGCCTGGGCAAAATTGCGGCACTGGGCATCAAGGTCAGCCGGCACTGCACCTACCACGGCGTGGCGCTCAATGTGGCGATGGACCTCGAACCTTATGAACGCATCAACCCTTGCGGTTACGCAGGATTGAAAACGGTGGACCTTTCTACAATCGGGGTCCACACCACCTGGGACGAAGCCGCGCAGGTGCTGGGCCAGCAGCTCAGCATTCGCCTGGTGCCTTGAACCCCTCTACGCCGCCTACACCCCATGAGCACCCCTGAAGTCGTCCGCGAAGCGCAATCCGCCGAAACCTACAACCCACTGGCAAAGCAGAAGGCAGCGGCCAAGCTGTCGCGCATTCCCATCAAGGTGGAACAAGGCGAGGTACTCAGGAAGCCCGAATGGATCCGCGTGAAAGCGGGCAGCCCCACCACGCGCTTTTACGAGATCAAGGACATCCTGCGCGAGCACAAGCTGCACACCGTCTGCGAAGAAGCGTCGTGCCCCAACATTGGCGAATGCTTTGGCAAGGGCACGGCCACCTTCATGATCATGGGCGACAAGTGCACGCGCCGCTGCCCGTTCTGCGACGTGGGCCATGGCCGCCCCGATCCGCTCGACAAGGACGAGCCGCTGAACCTGGCCAAGACCATTGCCGCGCTCAAGCTCAAATACGTGGTGATCACCAGCGTGGACCGCGACGACCTGCGCGATGGCGGCAGCGGCCACTTTGTGGAGTGCATCCAGAACATCCGCGAACTCTCGCCCCAGACGCAAATCGAGATTTTGGTGCCCGACTTCCGCGGCCGCGACGACCGCGCCCTGGAGATCCTGAAAGCCGCCCCGCCCGACGTGATGAACCACAACCTGGAAACCGCGCCCCGCCTGTACAAGGAAGCGCGCCCCGGCTCCGACTACCAGTTCAGCCTGAACCTGCTGAAAAAGTTCAAGGCCCTGCACCCCAATGTGCCTACCAAGAGCGGCATCATGGTCGGCCTGGGCGAGACAGACGACGAGATCCTGCAGGTGATGCGCGACATGCGGTCGCACAACATCGACATGCTGACCATCGGCCAGTACCTGGCGCCCAGCAACAGCCACCTGCCGGTGCGCCGCTACGTGCACCCCGACACCTTCAAGATGTTCGAGGAAGAGGCCTACAAAATGGGCTTCAGCCATGCCGCCGTGGGCGCCATGGTGCGCAGCAGCTACCACGCCGACCAGCAAGCGCACGCCGCCGGCGTGTAAATCCAGCGCAGCGACGCCCACTGGTTGCGAGCCGACCGGCGCTGCCTGCGCCGCCACCCAGCCCGACGCAGCGCGGCGCCCGCCTATAGTCAGCGCATGCAAGCCAATCTGTACGCCTTGGGCGCCATCGCCCTGTGGGCCTCGCTCGCCTCGTTGGGCGTTTCGCTCACGCACATTCCGCCATTCCTGCTCACGGGCATCGCACTCATCATCGGCAGCGTGCCTGCATGGCCTTTTGTGCTGCGCGATCCCTCGCAATGGCGCATTCCCGCGCGCACGCTGGCGCTGGGCGTGTATGGCCTGTTTGCGTACCACTTCCTGCTGTTCATCGCGCTGCGCCATGCCCCGCCGGTCGAGGCCAACCTGGTCAACTACCTGTGGCCGCTGTTCATCGTGGTGCTGGCACCGGTGGTGCTGCCCGGCGTGGCACTGCGCCTGCCGCATGTGCTGGCCGCACTGCTCGGTTTTGCCGGCGCGGCAATTGCCATGGCGGGTGGGCGTGAACTCAGCGGCACGCTCGCCTGGGGCTATCTGCCCGCCCTCGCCGCCGCCTTTATCTGGGCCACCTACTCGCTGCTGACCAAGCGCGTGGCGGTCTTCCCCACCACGGCCATTGGTCTGTTCGGGCTGGTGTCGGGCGTGCTGTCGCTGCTGTGCCATGTGGTGCTGGAGCCGGCCGTGTCGCTGCAGGCGCGCGACTGGGCACTGCTGGCCGTGCTGGGCCTGGGCCCGCTGGGCGCGTCGTTCTTTCTGTGGGACAAGGCGCTCAAGCTCGGGGATGCGCGGCATATCGGCATCCTGAGCTACCTCACGCCGCTGGCCTCCACCGCGCTGCTGCTGGTGGTAAGCGACCGACCGTTCAGCTGGAGCATCGCCGTCGCCACGGCCATGATCATCAGCGCCGCCGTGATGGGCATGCGTGCCCGCTGATGAATTTGAGCAAAATAGGCCTCTAGCGCCCGTCCATCAAGCGTAAGCAGCTATCCAATCAATAGCAAATCAAATCATCAGCGAGGCCGCCGGAAGTTCGTCGCCTGTAAGCACCTGCTGCGCCCACGGGGCCAGCTTGCGCGTGTCGGCCCGCAAGATCTCCTGCTTCACGGCCAGGATCTGCGCCGGATGCATGGAAAAACTGCGCAAGCCCAGTCCAAGCAAGAGGCGCGTCATGGTCACGTCACCGGCGGTTTCACCGCACACGCACACGCTCTTGCCCTGGCGCTCGCCCTCGGCGATCACGTCGGCCACCAGGCGCAGCACGGCGGGGTGCAAGGGGTCATACAGGTGTGCCACGGCTTCGTCGGCCCGATCAATGGCCAGGGTGTACTGGATGAGGTCATTGGTGCCGATGGACAGAAAGTCGAAATACCGCAGAAAGCTGCGCACCATCAGCGCGGCTGCGGGCACCTCGATCATGGCACCGAGCTCGACCGGACCATAGGGTACGCCCCGTGCATCCAGCTCGGCACGCGCCAGCTCGACCTGGGCCAGCGTCTGCTCGATTTCGTGCAGGTGCGCCAGCATCGGGAACAACAGCTTGACCTTGCCATAGGCCGCGGCGCGCAACACGGCACGCAGCTGGTTTCGGAACATCGACGGATCGGCCAGGCTCCAGCGGATGGCGCGCAAGCCCAGCGCCGGGTTCAGGTGCGTGTCCTTGAAGCCTTTGTCGAGCGGCTTGTCGGCGCCCACGTCGATGGTGCGGATGGTGACCGGCAGGCCCTGCATGCCGTCAATAGCCTCGCAGTACGCGCGGTATTGTTCGTCTTCGTCGGGCAAATTGCCGTTTTTTCCCATGAACAGGAATTCGCTGCGGAACAGCCCCACACCCACGGCGCCAGCGCGCACGGCGGCCGCGGCATCGCCGGGCTGCTCGATGTTGGCCAGCAGCTCCACCTTGTGGCCGTCGAGCGTGACCGCGGGCGTGTGGCGCAGGCGCGCCAGGCGCTCGCGCTCCAGATCAATCTGGCGCTGGCGAAAGCCGTATTCGGCCAGGATGATAGGCGAGGGATCGACAATCATCACCCCGGCATCGCCGTCGATGATGACCCAGTCGTCCTGGCGCACCAGCTGGCTGGCCGAACGCGCCCCCACCACGGCCGGAATGTCCATGCTGCGCGCCACGATAGCGGTGTGCGAGGTCTTGCCGCCCACATCGGTCACGAAGCCGGCGAACACGCTTTGCTTGAACTGCAGCATGTCGGCCGGCGACAGGTCGTGCGCTACCAGCACCAGGGGCACATCCACCGTGTCGTCGAGCAGCAGGTCTTGCTGGGTCTTGCGGCGCGGGCTGCTGGCAGGCGGCGCCACTGGGCTGGCCACGCCTTTCATGTAGCGCAGGATGCGCTCGACCACCTGCTCCAGGTCGGCCTTGCGCTCGCGCAGGTATTCGTCTTCCATCTCGTCGAACTGGCGCGCGATCAGTTCGAACTGCGTGGTCAGTGCCCATTCGGCGTTGTACAGGCGCTCAGAGATCCAGTGCTTGACCCCGCCAGTGAGCATCTCGTCCTGCAGCAGCATCAGGTGCACATCCAGCAGCGCGGTCAGCTCGGGCGGCGCATCGGGCGGCATGTCGGCCTGCAGGCGCTGCAATTCCTCGGCCACCGCGTTGCGCCCCTGGCGCACCCGCTCGACTTCCGCCAGCACCTGCTCGGGCTGGATGAAATAGTGCGCCACATCCACGCGGCTCGAAGCCACCAGCACGGCCCGGCCAATGGCGATGCCCCGGGCAACCGCAAGACCGTGGACGGAAAACGTCATCGAAGATCCTTTTCTGGCAACTGTTCTACCACCGCGTCAGCCCAGGCGCATCGTGCCGGGCCAGCGCCCCGCGCGATCGGCACGCACGGCAGCCAAGATCACTCGCCCTCGCCGAACTTGTCGGCAATCAACGCAAGCAGTGCATCCATGGCCTCCTGCTCGCGCTCGCCAATGGTCTCGATTTCCACCTCGGTGCCCATGCCAGCGGCCAGCATCATTACGCCCATGATGCTCTTGGCGTTGATGCGGCGCTCGCCCCGGCTCATGAAAACATCGCAGGGGAAACTGCCCGCCAGCTTGGTCAGCTTGGCCGACGCCCGGGCATGCAGGCCCAGCTTATTGTTGATGGTTGTACGGGTCTTGGTCATGGGAATTTCGTCGAATCTGGTTCTGCGGCGCCGCAATGGCCACCTGCATCACACCCTGGGTGCCGCCCACCACGGCGCGCGATACCACGGCATCCAGGGGTTCAGCCCGGTAGCTCACGGCACGCAGCAGCATGGGCAGGTTCACCCCCGCCACCAGGCGCGAGCCAACGCCGTCCACCAGGCGCTGGGCGATATTGCAGGGCGTGGCGCCAAACAAGTCGGTCAGCACCAGCGTGGAATGGATGCCCAGCTGCTCCAGCAGGCCGTGCGCCTGCGCCAGGCTGTCTTCAGGGGCCGCGTGGGGCTGCACGTCCAGCGCCGCCACGCTGTCGCCACAGTCGGCAAACACATGCAGCGCGCATTCGCGCAAGGCATGCGCCAGCGGGGCGTGGGCAATGATGAGAATGCTGGTGCTCATGGTGTGATGGTTTGCCTTGCATTATGGCGGCCCAAAACGCTGCCGCCACAGTCCGGCCGCGGGCGGTGCGCGGCTGCAACAGGCTCATTGAAGGCTCAGGCCGGCAAAAAGGGCGTCGGCCACGTCGGGCCGGGGCTTGGCGGTGTACACCACCGCGTGGTACAGCCGCACTTGCGGGCCCACCGCGCGCGCAAACCACACACCCTGCACGGTGACGGGCGTGCCATCCGCGCGCCGGCCCTGCGCCACCAGGCGCACCGCCGACGGCAGTGGCAGCGTGCCCGGCGGTGCAAATGCCTGTTCGGACTGCAGGTTGACCGCCCCCACGCGCGCCAGCACCGCAGCCCGCCAGTGCGCCAGCGCCGTGTCGGCACGGGCCGGATCGGGCAGCGCGGTGGACGAGACGGCAAAAGTGGCGTTGTCGGCCTCGCAGCCTGCCATGGCCAGTTCCACCGGCGCACCAGCCATTTCCACGGTGCGCGTGGCATGGTCGGGCTTGCATGGCAGGGTGGCAATGAGCGCGGCGCCGTCGAGCGGCACGCTGCGCCAGTTCAGGGCGGGGCTGCAGGCGGCCAGCAGCAGGGCGACGGGCCAGGTCAATGTCCAGTTCATGGCCCGATTATGGGCAGTGGCATGCAGCGGCGCGGCGCCATGCCCCGCCCGAGCGAACTTTTATGGCCGTACGAAGTCTCTTTTAAATGGTCACACGGGGCGACAGGATGGGCAGGGAGTCCTGCACAATGCAGCCTTGGGCGTGGCCCACAGTTTTTGGATGAGGATGTCATGGGTATCAAGCATTGGGCGGTGGGCGCCGCATTGGTGGCTTTTGTCGGCGTGGGTGCGTGGGTGTATCTGGACGCCGGGCGTTCTGCGGCGCCCGAATCCACGTTCGTGCTGCTGGACGGCTCGCGCCAAACCACTGCCGATCTGCGCGGCAAGGTCACGCTGGTGAATTTCTGGGCCACCAGCTGCACCACCTGCGTGGCCGAGATGCCCGAAATCATCGCCACCCACAACAAATACCACGCCCAGGGCTTTGACACCCTGGCCGTGGCCATGAGCTACGACCCGCCCAGCTACGTGGTGAACTTTGCCGAATCGCGCAAGCTGCCGTTCAAGGTGGCGCTCGACAACACGGGCGCGGCAGCGAAGGCCTGGGGCGACGTGCGCCTGACGCCCTCGACGTTCATCGTCAACAAGCGCGGCGAGATTGTGAAAAGCTATGTCGGGGCCCCCGACTTTCCGGAACTGCACCGGCTGATCGAAAAACTGCTGGCAGAAACCTGATTCACTGCCATCGATAGTTGCCCCGCAGGCTTTGGTCGTGCGTGCGGCCTGCGCCGCAACATCCTGATGGTGGGCACGGGTTGGGAGCTCCGGGTTGGGCTCAGGCCTTCATGCAGTGCTGCCTGCAGGCCAGTGCCGCTACACTGTTCTTTTGCATCAGCCCGCTTGCGTTGTGGAAAAGCTACCTGTCACCCTGCTGACCCCGTCCCAGCCCCATGAGCTGGAGGCGGTGCGAGCCATCTTCCGGGAGTATGCCGACAGCCTGGATGTCGATTTGTGCTTTCAGGATTTCGAAACCGAACTGGCGCAGTTGCCTGGAGAGTACGCAGCACCGCGCGGGCATTTGCTGCTGGCCGAGGTGGACGGTGCCATTGCCGGCTGCTGCGCCTTGCGCCCGATGGACACAGCAGACTACCCCAACGCCGCCGAAATGAAACGCCTGTATGTGCGCAAGGCGTTTCGGGGCTTTGGCCTGGGCCGGCAGCTGGCCGAGGCCGCGCTGGATGCGGCGCGGCAGGCCGGTTACGCCTGCGTGCTGCTCGATACGCTGGACGAAATGGAGTCCGCGCGGGCCTTGTATGGCGACCTCGGCTTCGAGGAAATTCCGCCCTACTATCACAACCCCATTGCCGGGGCGCATTACCTCAAGGCGGACATTCTTTGAGCCAAATAGGCTGCAAGCGCTTATATATAAAGCGCCTGCAGCTACTTATTTTATAGCAACCATCAAGCCTTGGCTTGCGCCAGCAACGTATCGGCATCGCTCACGGCGAACTGCCCGGGGGCTTCCACATTGAGCGTGACGACCTTGCCGTCGCGCACCAGCATCGAATAGCGGTTGCTGCGCAGACCGAGCCCCTTGCCCGTCAGGTCCAGCGTCAGGCCCGTGGCCTTGGCAAAGGCGGCATCGCCGTCGCCGAGCATGCGCACCTTGCCATCGGTCTTCTGGTCGCGCGCCCAGGCACCCATTACAAAGGCATCGTTGACGCTCACGCACCAGATCTCGTCCACGCCCGCCGCCTTGAACTCCGCCGCCTTCGCCACATAGCCGGGCACATGCTGGGCAGAACAGGTGGGGGTGAAGGCACCCGGCAGGGCAAACAGCGCAATGGTCTTGCCGGCGGTGGCCTTGTCCACGGGCACGGCGTTCGGGCCGATGCTGCAACCTTCGCCCTCCACTTCCGTGTATTCCATCAGGGTGGTGGCGGGCAGGGTATCACCGACTTTGATCATGTTCATCTCCAAAAGGCTGAGGAAATTCCGCCGGGGTGCACATTGCATCCCACAAAGCAAAACGACCCACATTGTGGGTCGTTTTGAAGGGCTTTGCAGCCGTCAGCCTTTAGGGCTTAGAGCAGGCCGGCCTTTTGAACCAGACGGGTAGCAACCCAGTTCTTGGTCTTGGAGAGCGGACGGCTCTCGGTGATTTCGATCGTGTCGCCCAGCTTGTACTCGCCCTTTTCATCATGGGCGTGGTACTTGCTCGACTTGCCGACGATCTTGCCGTAGAGCTCGTGCTTCACACGGCGCTCAACCAGCACAGTCACGGTCTTTTGACGCTTGTCGCTGACCACCTTGCCAATCAAGGTGCGCTTGAGGGATTTTTTAGGTTCCGTCATAGGGGCTCCTTACTTGGCGGCTTGCTTTTCAGCAAGAATGGTCTTGGCGCGAGCGATGTCGCGACGGGTGGTACGCAGCGTGTTGGTGTTACCCAGCTGTTGCGTGGCCTTCTGCATGCGCAGACCGAAATGGGCTTTTTGCAAAGCCTTGATTTCGGTTTCGATGCCGGCGACGTCTTTTTGGCGCAGTTCAGTAGCTTTCATTGCATGTTCTCCTGAATTACGAGCCAATCAGGCGGCTGACAAACGTGGTGCGCAGCGGCAGCTTGGCGGCAGCCAGGCGGAACGCTTCGCGGGCCAGTTCTTCAGGCACGCCCACGATTTCAAAAACGATCTTGCCGGGCTGGATTTCAGCCACGTAGTACTCGGGGTTGCCCTTACCGTTACCCATACGCACTTCTGCGGGCTTGGTAGAGATTGGCTTGTCCGGGAACACGCGGATCCAGATACGGCCGCCACGCTTGACGTGACGGGAAATCGCACGGCGTGCAGCTTCGATCTGGCGGGCCGTCAGACGGCCACGATCGGTGCACTTCAGACCGAAATCACCGAACGCAACGGAGGCACCCCGCGTTGCGACACCGGTATTACGGCCCTTTTGCTCCTTGCGGTACTTGCGGCGAGCAGGTTGCAGCATCTTTATTCTCCTTTGCCGTCCGCTGCTGTAGCGGGCGCGTCAACTTTACGAACGCGCTTAACGGCGGTTGCATCGGCGCCACCGGCGCCGACGGGCTTGTCGCTGCCATCGGCAGGGGCGCTGTTGGCGCCCATGGGACGGCGGGGACCACGACCAGCACCTGGACGGTCGCCACCTGGGCGGCCATCACGGCGCGGGCCACGTGGGCGACGCTCTTCTTCCGGACGTGGGGTTTCCACAGCCGGCAGATCGTTGCGGCCCAGGGTGTCACCCTTGTAGACCCAGACCTTGACGCCGATCACACCGTAGGTGGTCTTGGCTTCGGAGGTACCGTAGTCGATATCGGCACGCAGCGTGTGAAGTGGCACGCGGCCTTCACGGTACCACTCGCAACGTGCGATTTCGATACCGTTCAGACGACCGGACGACATGATCTTGATGCCCTGGGCACCCAGACGCATGGCGTTTTGCATGGCGCGCTTCATGGCGCGGCGGAACATGATGCGCTTTTCGAGCTGCTGCGTGATGCTGTCGGCGATCAGCTTGGCATCGATTTCGGGCTTGCGCACTTCTTCGATGTTCACTGCGACCGGCACGCCCAGGCGAGCAGCGAGTTCCTTCTTGAGGTTCTCGATGTCTTCACCCTTCTTGCCGATCACCACGCCCGGACGTGCCGAGTAAATGGTGATGCGGGCGTTCTTGGCGGGGCGCTCAATCAGGATGCGCGACACGGCGGCGTTCTTCAACTTGGCCTTCAGGTACTCGCGCACCTTGATGTCTTCGGCCAGCATGCCCGCGAAATCGCGGTTGCTGGCGTACCAACGGCTGGACCAGTTGCGGCTGACCGCAAGGCGGAAGCCGGTAGGATGGATTTTCTGTCCCATAGTCTTCCTTGGCCTCAGTTACCAACCGTCACGTACACATGGCACGTGGGCTTGCTGATGCGATTGCCGCGGCCTTTGGCGCGCGCGGTGAAGCGCTTGAGCGTGGTGCCTTGTTCGACGTAGATGGTCTTGACCTTCAGTTCGTCGATGTCAGCGCCATCGTTGTGTTCTGCATTGGCGATTGCCGATTCCAGAACCTTCTTGACGATGCCAGCAGCTTTTTTCTGCGTGAACGTCAGGATGTTCAGGGCCTGGTCCACCTTCTTGCCGCGGATCAGATCAGCGACCAGACGGCCTTTGTCGACCGACAGACGGACGCCCCGGAGGACTGCACGTGTTTCAGACATGGTCGTTCCTTATTTCTTCTGGACTTTTTTGTCCGCGGGGTGACCCTTGAAGGTGCGCGTCAGGGCGAATTCGCCCAGCTTGTGGCCCACCATCTGGTCGGTGACGTAGACAGGTACGTGCTGCTTGCCGTTGTGCACGGCAATGGTCAGACCGATGAACTCGGGCAGAACCATGGAGCGACGCGACCAGGTCTTCACTGGTTTCTTATCCTTGGTGGCAACGGCCTTTTCGACCTTGGCCAGCAAGTGATGGTCAACAAATGGACCCTTTTTAAGAGAGCGAGTCATCTGTTACCCCTTACTTCTTGCGACGCGACACAATCATGACCTGTGTGCGCTTGTTGTTACGGGTGCGATAACCCTTGGTCAGATTGCCCCAAGGATCGACTGCATGACGGCCTTCGCCGGTGCGGCCTTCGCCACCACCGTGAGGGTGATCCACCGGGTTCATGGCAACGCCGCGAACCGTAGGACGAATACCCATCCAGCGCTTCACACCGGCCTTGCCCAATTGGCGCAGGCTGTGCTCTTCGTTGGCCACTTCGCCAATGGTGGCGCGGCATTCGATATGAATCTTGCGCACTTCACCGGAACGCATACGCACCTGGGCGTAGATGCCTTCACGGGCCAGCAGCGTTGCCGAAGCACCTGCCGAGCGAGCGATCTGGGCACCGGCACCGGGCTTGAGCTCGATGCAGTGGATCGTCGAGCCCACGGGGATGTTGCGGATCGGCAGCGTGTTGCCTGCGCGGATCGGGGCTTCCGAACCGCTCATCAGCGTTGCGCCAGCTTCCAGACCGCGGGGAGCGATGATGTAGCGACGCTCGCCGTCGGCATAGCACACCAGAGCGATGTGGGCCGTGCGGTTGGGATCGTACTCAATGCGCTCAACCTTGGCGGCAATGCCGTCCTTGTTGCGCTTGAAGTCCACCACGCGGTAGTGGTGCTTGTGACCACCGCCCTTGTGGCGCGTCGTGATGTGACCGTTGTTGTTACGACCGGCCTTCTGGAATTGTGGCTCCAGCAGCGGGGCGTACGCTTCACCCTTGTACAGGTGGTCACGCGTGACCTTCACCACGGCACGTTGGCCGGGCGAAGTGGGTTTCATCTTGATGACAGCCATGATTACGCGGCCTCCCCAGACAGGTTCAGCTCTTGACCAGGCTGCAGCGTGACGTATGCCTTGCGAACGTTGTCGCGGCGGCCGACGGTCTTGCCGAAACGCTTGGTCTTGCCTTTGGTGTTCACCACAGAAACGCCCTTGACCTCGACCTTGAACATCAATTCCACAGCGGCCTTGATTTCTGGCTTGGTAGCGTTCTGCAGCACCTTGAACGTCACAGCATTGGACTTCTCGGCAACCATGGTGGCCTTTTCGGACACGATGGGAGCGACCAGCACTTGCATCAGACGACCTTCGTCAAACTTGAGTGTGCTCATGCGAACATCTCCTTGAGTTTGTCGATTGCACCCTTGGTGACGAGCACTTTCTTGAAACGCACCAGCGACACGGGATCGGCGTAACGCGGCTCGACGACGAGCACGTTCACCAGATTGCGCGAAGCCAGGTACAGGTTTTCGTCCACTTCATCGGCGATCACCATCACCGATTGCAGGTTCATCGCCTTGAACTTGTCGGCCAGGACCTTGGTCTTGGGCGAATCAAGCTTCAGCGAATCGACCACAGCCAGACGGCCTTCGCGGGCCAGCTGCGACAAGATGGCAGACATACCGGCGCGGTACATCTTCTTGTTGATCTTCTGCGTGAAATTTTCGTCAGGCATGTTCGGGAAAATCCGACCGCCCCCGCGCCACAGAGGCGAGGAAGTCATACCTGCACGTGCGTTACCCGTACCCTTTTGCTTGAAAGGCTTCTTGGTCGAGTGACGGACTTGCTCACGGTCCTTCTGGGCGCGAGTGCCTTGGCGTGCGTTGGCCTGGTAGGCCACCACGATCTGGTGCACCAGATCTTCGTTGTATTCACGACCGAACACGGTTTCAGGAACATCCAGCTTGGATGCGCCCTGGCCTTGGTCATTCAGGAGTTCGAGCTGCATTAGTTCGCTCCTTTGGAGGCTTTGGCCTTGATCGCTGGACGCACCGTCACGAACCCACCCTTGGAGCCCGGAATAGCGCCCTTGATCAAGAGCAGTTGACGCGCTTCGTCGATGCGGATGACATCGAGGTTTTGCGTGGTCTTGGTGACATCGCCCAGGTGGCCCGTCATGCGCTTGCCGGGGAACACGCGACCGGGGTCTTGTGCCATACCGATCGAGCCAGGCACGTTGTGCGAACGGCTGTTACCGTGCGACGCGCGCTGCGAGCTCATGTTGTGGCGCTTGATGGTACCGGCGTAGCCTTTACCGATCGAAGTGCCTTGCACGTCGACCTTCTGACCCACGGAAAACACGGACGTCACAGCCACCGATGCGCCAGCTTGGTACTGGGCTGCGGTATCGGCGGTCACGCGGAATTCCTGGATGATTTCACCGGCTTCCACACCTGCCTTGGCAAGGTGACCGGCTTCTGGCTTGGTCACGCGCGATGCCTTGCGCGAACCGAACGTGACCTGCAGGGCCACGTAGCCATCGTTCTCTTGGGTTTTGATCTGGGTTACGCGGTTGTTGGAAACATCCACCACCGTGACAGGCACTGCATCCCCGTCATCGGTGAACAGACGCATCATGCCCACCTTGCGACCCAGCAACCCCAGGGAGTTGCTCAGACTCATTTGTTTCTCCAAAACTTCCACCGCCACAACTTCAATTGGCTGCGGCGTTGCATGCAAGTTTTCACTCACATGCATGAAAGAGGGTTATTAAAACTTCCCCCAACTGGCACCTTTTAAAAGGCGCAAATTGAGCGAAGCCCTAGAGTATAACGCGAACTGCTTTTTCAAGCAAGTTCGCGCCATTTCAGACACTGCAAGGCGGGCGAACCCACCTTGCAACAGCCATTACTGCAGCTTGATTTCGACGTCCACGCCGGCGGGCAGGTCGAGCTTCATCAGGGCGTCCACCGTCTTGTCGGTGGGGTCCACGATGTCCATCAGGCGCTGGTGCGTGCGGATTTCGAGCTGGTCGCGGCTGGTCTTGTTGACGTGCGGCGAGCGCAGGATGTCAAAACGCTTCATGCGCGTTGGCAGGGGCACGGGGCCCTTGACAATGGCGCCAGTGCGCTTGGCGGTGTCAACGATCTCGGCAGCGGACTGGTCGATCAGCTTGTAGTCAAACGCCTTCAGGCGGATGCGAATTTTTTGCTTGGACATGGCAAGTTCCTTGTTCTGCTCAAAAATTAAGCAATGATCTTGGCCACGACGCCAGCGCCCACGGTACGGCCGCCTTCGCGGATAGCGAAGCGCAGACCTTCTTCCATGGCGATGGGGTTGATCAGCTTCACAGTGATCGACACGTTGTCGCCAGGCATGACCATTTCCTTGTCGGCTGGCAGCTCGATGGCGCCGGTCACGTCGGTCGTGCGGAAGTAGAACTGAGGGCGGTAGTTGTTGAAGAATGGCGTGTGACGGCCGCCTTCGTCCTTGCTCAGAACATACACTTCAGCGGTGAAGTGGGTATGTGGCTTGATCGAGCCGGGCTTGCACAGCACTTGGCCGCGCTCCACGTCTTCGCGCTTGGTGCCGCGCAGCAGCAGGCCGAC